>JAYVCG010000274.1:0-2991 GCA_043750075.1 Acetobacteraceae bacterium
ACCTACGCCCCGGAAAAACCCACCTATCCGAACGGCTGCCATGTCTGCGAGGTGGAAGTCGATCCCGACACCGGCACGGTCGATCTGAAAGCCTATCTCGTCATCGACGATGTCGGCACCGTCATCAACCCGCTGACGCTGGCGGGACAAATTCACGGCGGCGTGGCGCAGGGCGCCGGCCAGGTGCTGATGGAGGAAGTGGTCTACGATCGCGAATCGGGCCAGTTGCTCAGCGCCAGCTTCATGGACTACGCCATGCCCCGCGCCGACGACATGTGTTCCATCGCGATCCAGAGCAACCCCTCCCCCACCCTGAGCAACCCGCTTGGCGCCAAGGGCGCGGGCGAGGCGGGCTGCGTCGGCGCGCTGCCCTCGGTGATGATCGCCATCCTGAACGCGCTGGCGCCTTTGGGTGTGACCGAACTGGAAATGCCCGCGACACCGCAGCGCGTGTGGCAGGCGATCCAAAGCGCCGCGTGACATCACGCAACAGGAGACCGCGAATGAACTTCGACACACTGCCCCACGTCATGGGCGAGGTTTCCTACCTCGCCCGCATGGACGAAAAACCCCATACCTACGCCTTCGAGCCACCGCCCGAGGGCCAGCCGCGCACCAACATGCGCTCCGATAACCGGGTGATGCCGATCCACGACATGCGCGCCCTGGCCGGAACCATGTCGCTGGACCGCGAGGGTTTCGCCCTGCGCGACGCCCCCACCGCGGCCCATGATCTGTACGACGAGGACGCACTGCGCCGCGTCTATTACCCCGAGGCCGAACGCATCGTGGCGGAGGCCACGGGCGGCAACCGCGTGGTGGTGTTCGACCACACCATCCGCCGCCGCACCCACGGCGTCGAGGACCGCACCCCCGGCATCCCGCGCCAGCCGGTCAGCCGCATCCACGGCGACTACACCGAAATCTCCGGCCCGCAGCGCGTGCGCGACCTGATGGGGGACGAGGCGGAGGAACTGCTCAAACACCGTTTCGCCATCGTCAACCTGTGGCGCCCGATCAAGGGTCCGCTGCTCGATGCCCCCTTGGCCCTGTGCCACGCGGCGACGGTGGCGGACGGCGATCTGGTCGGCCAGGATCTGATCTACCGCGATCGCGTCGGGGAGATTTACGCGCTGTTCCATAACGACGCGCATCGCTGGTTCTACGCCCCGGCGATGCGGCGCGATGAGGTGTTGTTGCTGAAGTGCTTTGATTCGGAGCGCGACGGGCGCGCGCGGTTCATGCCGCATACCTCGTTCGAGGATCCCGGCGCTCCGGCGGACAGGCCGTTGAGGGAGAGTATTGAATTAAGGACACTGGTGTTTTTTCCGGAGTGAAGGCAAGGCCAGGGGCGCCGCCCCTGGACCCCGCCAAAGGCGAGCCTTTGGAATCCATTCCTCAGGGGCGCGCGCCGTCCGGGTTCTTCTCGAAGAACGCCGCGTCATCCGGTTTCAACCGGAACGATGCGTTGGTTGGCCAGTTCTTGCTGCGCGTGGACATGTCATCCCCGTACCGTACCCGGAACAACAAACCGCGCTGAGGACCATTGACGTATTCGTGCAACTCGCCCCGCGGATGCACCACGAAGCAGCCTGGCTTCACCGCCACATCCCCGGCGGGCGTCCGCATCACCCCGCCACCCGAGAAGCAGAAATAAATCTCCGTGGCGTTGGGATGCAAATGATTCGGGCTCACCTGGCCCGGTTCCCAGCAGGCGACAGTGACATCGCCCTCCCCCATCTTGCCGAGGATTTTCTCGACATGCCGCACGGGATCGAAGACTTGTTCAGCACTGAGATCGAACACGAGCACGGGGTTTCCTCCTTGTTTCCACCCCCCTCCATACCCCGGAATCAGCCGGTTGCCAGGCCGCGGGGCGGCTTGTAGCGTCCGCCGCGCCACCGGCGGAGGACAAACCCAATGTTCAAACGTGCGTTGCTCGCGATGTGTGTCACATCCGTTCTGATCCTGGCCGCCCAAACAGGCCGGGCGGGAACCAACGATGTGCTGATCGGGCTCGACCAGAAGATCACCTATGGTCCCGATGGCCCGGTGAACGGCGCGCCGGGCAAGGATGAGGTCCTGGTCATGGACATCTCCACCCCGGCGAAACCGAAAATCCGCGCGCGGCTGCCGTTGATGAATTCGCTCCTGGGACCGCCCACCAATTTGCAGATCACCCCGGACGGCAAACTGGGCCTGGTCGCCAATTCGGTGCTGCATACCCCGGCCGATGCGTCCACGTATAAGGTGTCCCCCGATAACCGGCTGTTCGTGATCGACCTGACCGCCGAGCCCCCCCGGTTGGTGGACACGCTGGAGATCGGCAAACAGCCCTCCGGCATGGCGATCTCCCGCAAGGGCGACCTGGTGCTGGTCGCCAACCGTAACGGCCGCAGCGTGTCCGTGCTGTCCATCGCGGGCGGCAAGGTGACGGTGGTGGGCGAGGTCCCGGTCGAGCAGGAAGCCGCCGCCATCGCCATCACCCCCGATGGCAAACGCGCCTTCGTCTGCCTGAACCTGGTGAACAAGATCGCCGTGCTGACCATCGACGGCACCAGGGTCACTTACGACAAGACGATGGACATTCCGGTCGCCTTCAACCCCTACAATGCCGATGTCACGCCGAACGGGAAATTCGTCATCGTCTCCACCACTGGTGCTGGCAAGAACAACGCCGACGCGATGGTGGTGATCGAGGCGGGCGGGCCGCATCCGCGCGTGATCGACATGCTGACGCCCGGCGCCGGGCCGGAGGGTTTCGCCATCTCCCCCGACGGCAAATGGGTCGTGGCGGCGCTGTTGCTTGGCTCCGGCGCGAAACAAAGCGACTGGTGGAAGACCAAGGGCGGCGAACTGGTGCTGCTGTCCCTCGATCCCGCCAGCGGGGAGATGGGCTTCCGCGCCCGCGTCAAGGTCGGCGGCCTGCCGGAAGGCGTCGTGTTCAGCCCCAAAAGCGATTACGTCTATGTCGGCAATTATTTCGATTCC
>JAYVCG010000275.1:0-3101 GCA_043750075.1 Acetobacteraceae bacterium
GCCGTTGACGATGACGGAAGCGCCGTGGCGCGCGAGATCGAGGGCGATGGCCTTGCCGATGTTCTTGCCCGCGCCGGTGACGAGGGCGACCTTGCCGGAGAAGGGTCCGCTCATGATGTTATCCCCTTGGTTGATCCCTTTGGCCGGGAGGCAGGCACCAGCATGAAGGCGTTTGGTGATCGCGCTGGCCTCGTGCGCCCGTCATCCTCCGGCGTGGCCGCCAAACCTATGGCAAGAGGCGCGTTCCGTATAGAAGATGGCCGGATTGACTCCGCGGAATGGCTTCCCGGCCTCGTGATTGCCCGCACCCCGCCGCGCCGGTATCGTGAGACCCGCGTTTGTGTTGGTCCCGGCGGAAGGAAGCGGCTACCCTCCGCGCCGGAGGGCATCATGGGCACCACGGCGCGCGCAATGGACAGGGACTGGACCGCTGACGAGTTCCTCAGGACCGACCAGCATGCGTTTGGCGACGCCTGGCGCTACGAGTTGGTGGACGGCGAGATCGTCGCCCATGCCGCGCCCAGTCCCGATCATGCCGCCATCCTCGCGGGCCTCACCGCGGCCCTGGGCAACCGCCTGCGCGGGAACAAGAACGGCTGCCGCCCGGAGGCGGGGAGCGGCGCCGCGCCACGGCAGCAACAGCGGCCGACGGCCCGCATTCCTGACGCCACGGTGCGGTGCGGCGATCTCCCGCGCGTCGTCTTCGACGTGGTTTCGCCATCCGAATTGCGGGCGTGGCGGGCCAGGAACCAAAGGCGGCGGCATCTGCAAGATGTCGAGGGCGTCCAGGAAATCGTCGAGATTTACCAGGACGAGGCGTCGCTCCACCTCTATCGCCGGGAGGACGGCGGGCAGTGGTCCTTCGACGCCGTGGATGGGCTGGATGCTGTCCTGAGCCTGAAAAGCATCGGCCTCGATATTCCACTGTCGGAGATTTACGAATTCGTGACGATGACGTGAGGGCTGATGGCCCGAACTGGCGCGCGCGGATCGGATTGAGAAATTGGGCGAGCGGACCGGGCGGCGTCGATTAGCTCCGCGCGACATGGGCCGGAGCGCGGAAGAGATCGAGCATCATTTCGGGCGGTGATCATCCAGGCGAGCGCCCCGGCGCAGGTTGTTCCGGCCTCGAATTACGTCAGGCCGGGCACGCGAATCCCGGCCATGCGGCCGGGGTATGCGGATGCCACCGTCCGTTGCGGCCTCCTGTTCGGGGGACGGCGGCGTTTGCAGGGTTCAGGCCGCCAGTTGCTGGGCGTTGGTGTTGTGCAAAATCATGTCAGCGCCTTTTTCCGCGATCATGATGACCGTGGCGTTGGTGTTGCCGGAAACCACCGTCGGCATGATGGCGGCGTCGATCACGCGCAATCCCTCAATGCCCTTGACCCGCAATTCCGTGTCCACCACGGATTTCGGACCCGGTCCCATCATGCAGGTGCTGGTCTGGTGGAACGTGGTGCCCGCCGTCGCGCGCACATGTTCCAGCAGCGCCTCATCCGTCTCCGCCTGGGCGCCGGGCATCAACTCGTCGGTGATCCAGTGGCGCATGGCGTCGGTGGCGAAGAGGGTGCGGGTCACGCGCAGCGCCGCGACGATGGTGTCGCGGTCGCGCTGCGTGGACAGATAATTGGGCTGCATCGCGGGCGGCCTGGTGGGGTCCGGCGTGGTGATCCGCAGCCAGCCGCGGCTCTCCGGGCGGCAGGGAATGGCGACCAGCGTGCAGGCCGGGAAGGGGTGCATCGGATCGCCGGTTTTCGGCGCGCTGCCCGCGAGGAACTGATACTGCACGTCCGGGCTGTCCAGTTCGGGCCGTGTCTTGACGAACAGCCCGATCGGCCCGGCGCCCGTCATCAGCGGTCCCTTGCGGGCAAAGATCCACTCGGCGCCCGCGATCAGGCGGCGGGTCCAACTGTGATAGATCTCGTTCATGGTGACGGTGCCCTCGACGCACCGGTAGATCATGCGGCCGCCGATATGATCTTGCAGGTTCTCGCCCACGCCCGGCAGGTCATGCACGACGGGAATGCCGACCGATTGCAACAGCCCGCCCGGCCCGATGCCCGACAATTGCAGCAGTTGCGGGGAGTTGATGGCGCCGCCGCACAACAGCACCTCCCGCCGTGCCTTCACGTCATGCAGCACACCGTTCTGCTGATAGCGCACGCCAACGGCGCGTTTGCCCTCCATGAGGACTTTGTGGGTCAGCGCGCGGACCTCGATCTTCAGGTTCGGCCGGTTTTTCGCCGGGTTCAGGTATCCCACGGCGGTGGAGCAGCGGCGGCGGCCCTTCACCGTCAGTTGCAGCGGGCCGACGCCTTCCTGGACCACGCCGTTGAAGTCGGGGTTGTAGGGATACCCCGCCTCTTGCGCCGCCTGGATGAAGGCGTCGTGCAGCTTGTGCGGGGTGCGCAGGCTGGACACGCCCAGGGGACCGCCCGCGCCGTGGAAGGGGTTGGCGCCGTCTTCCTGGTCCTCGGCCTTACGGAAATAAGGGAGCACGTCGTCGTAGGACCAGCCCGCGTTGCCCAATTGGCGCCAAAGGTCAAAATCCTGGCTCTGGCCGCGGATGTAGATCAGGCCGTTGATCGAGCTGGAGCCGCCCAGGGTTTTGCCTCGGGGCCAGGAGATGCGGCGGTTGTGCATTTCGGGGACGGGTTCGGTTTCGTAATGCCAGGCGACCTTGGGGTTGTAGATGTTGCGGTAGAACCCGGCGGGGATGTGAATCCAGGGATCGGTGTCGTTGCCGCCCGCCTCCAGCAGCAGGACGCGGTTCTTCGGGTCGGCGCTGAGGCGGTTGGCCAGCACGCAGCCCGCCGAGCCCGCGCCGACAATGATGAAATCGAATTCCCCGGTGGTGGCCATGGCGCGGTTCTCCTCCCTTTTGGTCCGTGGGGGCAGTCAAGCCGATGGCGGGGGAAATGGCCAGCCCAGGGGAGAAATGTCAGAGTTTTACCCGTTACCTGGTTCACTCCTGACGGCCAATGGCCAAGGGGATGGTCATCGGACAGCCGAAAATCCCTGTTCGTGATCGCTGCTTTATTGACCTTCCCGCGTCTGGCGGTATTCCATCAGCAAAGCATCAATCCGCTTCTTCAATGGGG
>JAYVCG010000276.1:0-8649 GCA_043750075.1 Acetobacteraceae bacterium
GATCCGCGCGACCAGACGGCGCTGAACAATCTCGGCATCGCCCGCGATCTGCAAGGCCGCCACGCCGAGGCGCAGACCATTTACCGCCAGGCGCTGGCGGTAAATCCCGAACTGGCCTCCGCGCAGGTCAACATGGCGCTGTCGATGGCCATGAGCGGCCAGGGCGCCGCGGCGGTCCAGTTGCTGCGGCCCAGGGCGACGGAGGCCGGGGCGTCGGTGAAGGTGAAGCACGATTACGCCGTGGTGCTCGCGATGGCGGGCCAGCGCGCGGAGGCCGAGCGCGTACTGGGCGAAACCATGACGCCGGAGGAAGTGCGTCAGGCCCTGGACAGCGTGACCGGCACCCGCACCGCGCGGACCACGGCGCCGGACCGCCGCGAGGCCAGCCGCGTGGCGGGGGCCGATCTGAGCACGCGGATACCGCCCGACGTGGTCCAGCAACCGGCTCCGGTCCGTGCCGCCGCCCTCCAGGGTAATCAGTGGAGTGTCCAAGGGGGTGTCCAGATCAGTCCGATGGCGTTGCCTCCCGCCGGGACGGCGTGGACACCTGGGCCGGCGCCCCAGACGATGGCGCCCAACCCGCCGCCGATGGTGGTGCGGCCCCAGGGAACCGGCATGACGCAGGACGTGGAAATGGCGGTGACGCCCACCGCGGGGTCGGTCTCCGCTGCCGCCCTCAGCCAGCAGCCCGAGGCGGTTCCCGGTCAGGACATCCGCCTGGTGCCGCGGAGCCAGGAAAGCACACCGTCCTCCATCATCATCCCTCCTGGTCATGGCCAGCCCAGGCAAACGGTTCTGGCGCCCGCGCGGCCACCCGAGGCCGCGTCCCCGGTCCTGAATCCCCCCGCCGCTCCCGTGGCCGCGCCCATGGCCGCGCCGGTGCCCCTGGAGATCCAGACGCGCCCCATGCCCGCCGCGTTGGCGCTTCCCGTGGCGCCTGCCCTGGCGGTGGCTCCCGTGACGGTGGCCCCGGTGGCGGCGCCTCCGGCGGCGGCAGCGCCCAGACCCGCGGCGTCCCTGGAACGGCGCTCTGTCCCGCCCCGGCCCGAGGCCGCCCCGCCCAGACCGCGGGAGGAAACGCTGGACCTCCGGCGGCAGGTGATCGAAGCGCGCGACCGCTACGATCCCACCGCCGCCGCCCTGGCCCGCCATGTCGCGTTGAC
The DNA here is from genome assembly GCA_043750075.1 of Acetobacteraceae bacterium. Taxonomy (GTDB): domain Bacteria; phylum Pseudomonadota; class Alphaproteobacteria; order Acetobacterales; family Acetobacteraceae; genus Rhodopila. Next base: position 1,164 of record JAYVCG010000276.1, read on the forward strand.
GGGCCCGGTGGTGCAGTTCTCCGCCGCCCCGTCCGAGGCCGCCGCGCATGCGCTGTGGCAGAACCTGACGCAGAAATTCCCCGCCGTGCTGAACGGACATGAACGGATCGTGGTCCGGGTGGAGCGTAACGGGTCGGTGTTCTGGCGGCTGCGCACCGGCGGGTTCGAGAACGCCAGCGAGGCACGGGCGCTGTGCGCGCGTCTGAGAAGCGCCGGGCAGGACTGCATCCTGCCCGCTTCCTGACGGCGGCGCGGCGCTCCGGCGGTATCCGATCGCTGACCGGAACGCCGCCCATGCGAGGCATTCGTCCGCGGAACGGTGCGGGTTCAGATCCCCTGGCCCGCCCGGAGGCTGATGGCGAAGGGGCATGGGTCAACAACAAGGGCCACTGTTACAAGTACAGTATAGTCAAACAGGCCCGGAGCGGCGCCAGAAACACGGCGGAGCTTTCCTGGAAGTCACCCCGGTTCGCGTCCACGCGGTAAGGTCCAACTCAGGGTACGGGCCAGTGGATTTTGACCCCTGTTCCCATGGCCTCTGTTCCCATGGCCGCCTGTTCCCATGGCCGCGTGGAACTTAAGTCTGCCGATCAGCGTTGGCACGACAGGAACAGGAGATGAATATGACAAATCTGAAAGCGTTAATGACCGCGGCTTTGATCGCCATTCCTTTTACTATCACGGGGGTGATGGCTCAGAGCACCACTGGTCCGGTCGTGGGCGGGGCCTCCACCACCGTTACCCCGCCTCTCATCGCCAATCCTCCTGCCGCTCCTCCGCAGGTCACCACTACCGGTAATGGGGGATCGCTCACTTCTCAGCCCACGCAGCCCACCCTTGCTGGTCCCGCGAGGGGAGCGGGTGGTGGAGAAGGTGGAGGGGGCGGAGGCAAGTAATACCAATCCGCTTAAACATTGACCCATGCCGTCATCCTCCGGCCCGGCCGGAGGATCTGAACCAGCACCGTGCCGCGAGAGATCCTCCGGCCGGGCCGGAGGATGATGGAACAAGGGCCAGTACGTCAGAGGTAAGGGCGGCTGGTATTAGCCAGCGTCCGGCCTGGCCGCACCCCCATGAGTGTAAATGCTCATGCGTTTTCGCGTCAGGAGTAGCGGCACGGACCAAACGGCGGCGTTCTGAGTGTGTGATCGCTCAGAGGCCGGAAGTGTCCGCGGTGGTTCTGTGACCCCGCCACGGAGTTTGATCCGCGCCGTCTCAAGGGTATTGCCCTTTGCCGCCCCGGCAACGGGGAGCACGCGTGGCAGAGGCTGACCACACCGCATGGCGCGGGCGGCCGCTCCATCAACTGATCCGGCGCCTCAACGGTCTGGGCTTCGACGTTCTACGCACCCCAAGGGCCGCCTGAGCATGGGAAACCTCACCTTGCACGACCGCCACCGGGTCTGTTTACAGGGTGGATACTCCCTTGAGCGCACGAAGAATTCTCTGCGCTTCCGTGTCTGTGTGTTGCAGTTCGCGGTCTTTACCGTGCCCTGGACCGTGCCATGGCGCGGATGCATGCGCGTGAGGGTCGCGCGGCTCTTCCGGTGCGCCGGATTTCCGCGCCAACAGGGGACACTGTTTTCCTTCCGCGTGGTTCTCCGTATCCCCATGGTGAGACCTTTCACGATTTCTCCCTCCGCTCAGGCATGCGCGCGATGACGCCGCGAGCAAACCGGCCCGCGGAATTTTCCGGACGCGGGCTGCCTCTCCCGGATCAATGCTTTCCCGTTTTGAATCCGGTTCCGGCCCGCGCCATCTTCCGGGCCGGGGCGGCGATGATCACCGATCCCATCAGCAACGACATACCCGCGATCCCGCCTCCGGCGGCGGCCATCCAGTAAGGCGCGTATACCTCCCCCGCGGATTGTTCGGCCACCCGGAGGCCGGGATCGAGCACCACCCGCGCCTTCTCGTATTCCGTCTGAACGATGCCGGGCAGCGCGTACCGTTTCAGCACCGAAGGTTGCGTGACGATCCGGAACGGCGGATTGCCGCGGCGGAGCAGGCGCGGGCTCTCGCCCACCCCGATCCCTTCAGGCGGCATCCAGGCGGTCTGGTTCGTGCGCAGCAGGAAGCGCACCGGCTCCCCGGCCCGCCAGGAGGGGGAGACCAGGGGGATGAACGACCAGCGTTGGGGCGTGCCGCGGCCGGTTTCCTCGAACACCACGATCATGTCGGTGCGCGCCATGCCGGTCACGGTGACGAGGTCGGTTTCCGGCACGGGCTCATTCCCGGCGGTCAGCACCAGCGCGGCCTGGGTTGGCGGCGTGCGGGTCCGCTGGTAGCCAAGGCCACCCGCCGTCGCGGCGATCAGCAGCGCCGCCACGCCCAGTACCGCGGTGACTTTCGCGCTCCGCCGCGCGCCGGCCAGGCGGGCGGCCGGGGTGGCGGGCGGCGGCGCCAGCGGTCCCCAGCCGCCGATGAACCCGGCGGGGAGCATCAGTACGATCATCGGCAGGAACAGCGTGAGTTTGGGGTTGTAGGAACCAAATCGCTCCATTTGCCATTCCGCCGCCCAGCGGAACGGCCCCGTCCAAAAAGCCCAGGACCAGAGCATCAGGACGCAGGCGGCGAGACACCAAAAGATGGCGAGGATGCGGCGCTGGGACATGAACGGGCTTCCGGATCAGGGGAACATGCTCAGGATACGGCGGACGGTGTTTGATTTCACGCCCTCATCGTGCGCGTATCGCCGGTTCAGGATCATCGCCCGGATCAGTCCGATGCCACTCATGCCCACGGTCGCCGCCCTGCGCGCGGTTTTGCTCAAGGATCAGCGCCTGATCGGGATCGATCCGGGCACGAAAACCCTTGGCGTCGCGTTGTCGGATGTGCGGCTGACGCTGGCCTCGCCGTTCGGGGCGTTGAAGCGGGGGAAGCTGAAGGGCAACGCGGCCGAGATCCTCGCCCTCGCGCGCAAGGAGAACGCGGGCGGGCTGGTGGTCGGTCTGCCCTTGTCCATGGACGGTACCACCGGCCCCGCCGCCCAGGCCGCCCGCGACTGGGCTTTGGCGCTGTCGGAGGCCACGGGATTGCCCGCCGCCATGCAGGATGAACGGCTGTCGAGCGCCGCGGTCAACCGTTTTCTGATTGGGACGGCCGATGTCAGCCACCGCAAACGCGCGGAGTCGGTGGACCGGATGGCGGCGGCGTGGATGCTCCAGGCGGCGCTCGACGCGAGCCGGGGGTAGGGATGGCGGAGTGGCCGCGTGATGTTCGCGCGCCTGTCCGCTCCGTGCCCGTGGAAAGACAGGACAATACACCACAAAGACACCAAGACACAAAAAATTCTTCATGAATTCAAGGGGATGACTTTGTGTCCTGGTGTCTTTGTGGTGATATTCCCGTTGGCCGCGGTGCGAAACAGGCGTGTGTCTTCCGGAGCCGGATTGGGTGGCGCTCCGGACGAAGCCGCCACCCCGTCAGCATTCAGGGCCGCTGCACCAGTTCGATCGCGTAGCCGTCCGGGTCCTTGACGAAGGCGATGATCGTCGTGCCGAACTTCACCGGGCCCGCGGGACGGGTGATGGCGCCGCCGGCGGCCTTCGCCTGCTCGCACGCCGCCGCCACGTCGGGAACGCCGACCGCGAGGTGGCCGAACGCGCCGCCCATCTCGTATTTCTCGGTGCCGTAGTTGTAGGTCAGTTCGATGAGGGTGTGGTCATCCTCCTGGCCGTAGCCGACGAAGGCGAGGGTGTATTTGCCGTCCGGCACGTCGCGGCGGCGGATTTCGTTCATGCCGAACGCCTTGCAATAGAAATCGATGCTGCGTTGCAGGTCGCCGACCCGCAGCATGGTATGGAGAAAGCGGCTCATCGTGTTCAACTCCCCGTGTCAGTGCTTTTGGGCTCGAAGCCCAGCAGGAACAGTCCCAGCCTGTCCGCCTCGGCGATGCAGGTGTCCCGCTCGGCCAGGATCGTGGCGCCCGCTTCATAGGCGACACCCGCGAGACCGGCCAGGGCGGCGTGACGGATCGTATCGGGCCCAATCGCCGGCAGGTCAACGCGCCGGTCCTGACCGGGCTTGACGCGCTTGACCAGCACGCCGCCCGGTTTGGCCATGCCCAGAAGGTCGAGCAAGGGGCCGCAGCGGGCGAGCATGGCGTCGGTGCCCTCCACCGCCTCCACCGCGATCACCACGCCCGCGCGCACCACGCAGCCCTGGCCGACATCGACGGCGCCCAGGGCATGGGCGACGGCGGCGCCGCGGTCGAGGTCGGCCATCGCGGTGGCGTCGGGACGGGCGCGTGACAGCAGGCCGGAGGGGCCCAGGGCGGTACGGAGGATTTCATGGGCGCCGATCACCTGGAAGCCTTCCTCACCGAGGATGCGGATGGCGGCTTTGAGCAGGCCGTCATCGCCGCCGAACGCGGCCCGCCCGGCGCGGACGATCAGTTTCGCCCCCACCGCGTCGGGCCGCGCGTCGAGGAAGGAGGGGCGGCGCACCGGCCCGATCAGCACCAGGTCCTGACAGCCATGCGCGCGCAAGGCGGCGAGGATGCGGCCCGCGGCGCCCATGCGGATGAACGCGTGCGGCCAGGGGGCCAGGATGGCGGGATCGGCGAAGCCCTCCAGCCCGACCAGGAACACCGCCCGCCCGGCGGCGTGTGCCGCGGCCGCGACCTGGCCTGGCAGGGGGCCGCCTCCGGCGAGGATGCCAAGCGCGCGGGGCGGAGTCGGGGTGTCGTTCATGGGGCCGCGCATAAATGGGAACGGGGCGGGGGACCAGGGGAGGCAACAGTCAGGGCGGCGCCCTGGAACCCATCCATTGGTTCTCCATGGGATGGGTCCAGGGGACATTCCCCTGGCGGGGCGCGGGGCAGCGCCCCGGCCTTGATCTTTCAGCGTGAAAGCCGGACGGATGAAAACATGGTGAAAATCCCGCCATGAAAAAACCGCGACGCATGGAAATTTCTCCACGCGGAAACCCAAGGCGCGAACACGGGCCCACCGGCCGCGGACGAGGGGCGTCATGTGACAGATCGGTGCGATGAAGAAAAGACTTTTCATCGCGTGTGGAGAAAGACGCGCGTGGAGAAAGATGTGACACCAGCCCGCCTGAACATTGACACACGCTGTCCCGTCCCCGTCCTCCCCCGGCGAGCCGGGAGAGAGTGGTTTTCCTGTTTCAGGATGGGCAAAACTTTCCGGATGGACAATCAAAGCCTCTCCCGGTCGAGCCTGGGCATGACGGTGAAGGGAAAATGGCACCGCCTCAACCTGACCGGGAAACGCTCCAACACCAGCGGTCCGGATGCGGCTTACTGTCTCAAAGGGACGAACAGCCGCGCGCATCCCGCCGGTCCGCTGAATACCCTGCTGCTCAGGCGCTGGCCCGCCGCGCGGATTTGCGCCACGGCGCGGATCGTGTTCAATGGAGGCAACAAAGGGGGGCCGGCGGATACGCCTTGCCAATAAGATCAATGTGCGATAGGGCCTTAGCAGGGATTGCTCATGGCCCATCTCAGGCAACGGCTGGCGCCGGGTCACAGTCACAGGCCGCCTGATCAGGCCAAAACAGGAGTTCGTAGCGGATGAGACGACCGCATTGGCATTCTGCCTTGTTCACGGCTGCTTGCGGGGTCATGGGCCTCGCCATCCTGTCAGGATGCGCCACAAGGCAATCTGGCCTCAGCGCCAGAGATGAAACCGCCCGCTACCTCACGGGTGCGAGCGGCCGTTATGTCATCCCAGGCCCGGCCGGCGATCCCTGGGGGCCTTATATCAAGGAAGCCTCGGGCCGATTCGACATGCCCGAAACCTGGATCAGGTCACTGATGCGCCAGGAATCCGGCGGCAATCTGTATCGCAACGGACGCCTGATCACCTCCAGCGCGGGCGCGATGGGGCTGATGCAGGTCATGCCCGGCACGTACCGCGAATTGCGTGCCCGCCATAACCTCGGCGCCGATCCGTTCGAACCGCGCGACAATATCATGGCCGGTGTCGCCTACATGCGTGAAATGTACGACATGTATGGCGCCCCCGGATTCCTGGCGGCCTACAACGCCGGACCCAACCGGCTGGACGATTATCTGTCCAACCAGCGCGGCCTGCCGGACGAGACACGCAAATACGTCGCCTCCATCGGGCCGTCCTTGCGCCATGCCAGCCCGCGCGTGCGCTCACCCGCCGAGCAGTTCGCCATGAACCAGGTGCCGCTGCACATTCCGGCGGGACCGCGCTACGGCTATGGCTCGGCGCCACCGGCGTCCATCCAGTTCGCGTCGGCGGCGCCGGTCTACACCCCCGTGGCCCTGCCGGTCGCGGCGCCCGTCTATGCCCCGGCCTCGGTTCCGGTTCCGCGCGCCCTCGCCTGGGCTGAGCCGCCACGCGCCACCTATGCTCCGGCACAGGTCTACACCCCGGCTCCCGCCGCCGTGGCCTATGCCACCCCGGCCGCCGCACCCGTGGCCCGCGCCGTCGCCTGGGCCGAACCGCCGCGGCCGGTCTACACCCCGGCCCCCGTGCAACGCACCGTCATCGTCCGGGTCGAGGAACCCCCGGCGCCCCGTATCAGGATGGCCTCCGCCCAGGCGCGTGCCACGCCGCAACGGGTGACGCTGGCGATGCACCCCACCCCGCCCATGTCCAGGAGAGGCGGCTTCCACCTGATCTCCAGCGCCGTCGCCGCCGAGGCCTACCCGGCGAGAGGATCGCGCAAAGCCTACATACTGCCGGTCAGCCATGCGAAACCCGACCGGAGCCAGAGCCGCATGGCGCAGCCCGCCAAAGCCACCTGGAAGCTGCGCGCCAGCGGACCGGTGCAGGCCGCGTCCGCCGCCTGCCACAAAACCACCCGCGGCAAGACGGTCTGCGGCCCCTCGCGGCTCTGACGCCTTTCGCGCTTGTTTTGAAACACGGCCAGCCTTCGGGCTGGCCGTGTTGATTCAAGGGGGGTGATTCCTCATCCTCCGTCACCCCCGTCATCCTCCGGCCTGACCGGAGGATCTGTCGCGGCACCCTGCTTGTATAGGTCCTCCGGTCGAGCCGGAGGATGACGGGGGGTAGTGGAGCAGAGGATGACGGAGGGTCAAACCGGAGGATGACGGGGGGAAATCAGCCCCTCACACCCGCCCCGTCAGGCCGGCCCAGGTGACGGCGAGGCGGTCGGCGAGATGGCGGGGGGTGGGGGGAATGTCCGGGCCAAGGCGCAGATCGCGGCGGGCGAGGACGGCGGGCAGCCACGCGGCGATGCTGGCTCTGGGCACGCGGCCTGGGGGTATCGCTGCCAGGAATCGCCGCCCTTCCTCCGCCAGCCGCGCCAGCACCGTCCGAACCTGGGCACAATCCGGCGCGGCGATGGCGTCTTCCACGGACAGACCCCCGGCGGCCAGCAGATCGGCGGGCAACTGGCAGCGTCCCCGCGCGGCCATCGCGCGGTTCCAGCGAATCACCCGCGCCACGCCATGCGCCGCGCCCGCGCCGCGCGCGGCTTCCGGGTCCGGGGCGCCCAACAGCAGGGCGGCGGCGGCGGACAGCCC
>JAYVCG010000277.1:0-4156 GCA_043750075.1 Acetobacteraceae bacterium
TGGCGTCCCGTAGGGGATTCGAACCCCTGTTAGCGCCGTGAGAGGGCGCCGTCCTGGGCCTCTAGACGAACGGGACGAAGGCCAGGGCGCTTTCTTACCCCTGAACCCTGGCCACCTCAAGGGGTCATCGCTCCGCGCCTCACGCCTCGGGCGGAAACACCGCCAGCGCCACCTCGGGACCCGCCAGGATTTCCATCAACCGCCGGCCGCTGGTACGGGCCAGAACACCCTGGGTGGTGAGCACACGGACCGTGCCAGCGGCCTGATCCAGCAGCGTGTCATAGATTTTGCCGCCCCCCGCCCGCCGCGCCTCGATTTCCAGGGCACGCAGGCCGCGCGCGGCGGCTTCGAGCGCCCAATCCTGCTCCGGCCCGGCGCCGGGCGCACGGGCGCGCAGCGGTTCCAGGAAATCCACCGTCAGACGCTCGGTGAACAAGGCTTCGGCGCTGGCGCCAACACGGTCGCGCAGCGCCCGCGGCCGGTCGCGCCGTCCAGGGGGCGCCATGCCAGGGGGCGCCATGCCGCCGTCCAGAACGTTCAGCAGCGTGATCAGGCGGCGGACCGCCGCCGCGGCCCGCGTGAGGTCCTGGCCGCCAGGCTGTGCCTCCACGCCTCCCGGCGCTTCCAGTTGATCCAGCAGAAAAGCGGCCGCCGACTCGCCCGCCTGGCGCAGGAGGACATCGCCAGGCGCGGCGGCGGCGCGCGTCAGCACGGGACCGGCCTCGGGCACCCGCGCCAGCAGCAGCGCGATCACCATCGCCTGTACCGCGGGTTCGTGTTCCAGCGCCGCGCGCAGCAGTGCCTGAATACTCCCCTCCTCCGGTGGCGTCAGTCCCTGGGCCGCGTCGCTGGCGAGTGCCTGAAGACGGTCCGCCTGACCCAGTACCGCACCAATCCGCCGCGCCAGAATCTCATGCATCCGCGGCGTCAGACCGGTCGCGTTCCGGTCCAGCAGAGGCGGCGTGCCGAGCAAAAAGGCGGCGGCGGCGGTCCAGGCCAGCGCACCGGCCGCCTCGATCAGGGCGTGGTCATCCGTGGTGTGTCCCTCGATCATCGCCATGACCGTGCGCGCCATGGGCACGCATCCCTCCTCCACCGCGGCCGCGAGGGCGGGGATGATGGTGCGCGGGATGGCGGGCTGATCCGGACGCCAGCGCGCGGCGGGCACGATCAAGGGGTCCAGCGGCAGGAACAGCAGCCGCGCGAACCGCAACGGACGGGCGGGCCGCAGCCGCGCGAGCCGCGCGCGCAGCGGCGCGATGATCTGATCCGCCTCGCCCCGCTCCGGCATCGCGTCCACCATCGCGACGGCCCGCAGGATCTGCTCATCCCGCGCCTCCGCCAGGCCGCGCGCGGCCTGGCGGACCGCCGGATTGAGGGAACGCGTGAACGCGGTCATCGCCAGTGCTCCATCATCGCTTTCTCCCATGTAATCAGGGCCTGGAACCGTTCGTTGCGGGCGAGCAGCCCCTGGGAGGCACCACCCGCGCGCCAGGCCTCGTTCAGCCGTGTGGCCCGCAAGGCGGGTTCCGGATCATCCGCGTCCTCCTGTTCAACGCCCCAGTCCATCGCTTCTTTGGGCAGCACCGGCATCAGTTGCGCCATTTCCTGCAAAACGGCGCGCTGGATGCTGACATGCGCCGCCGTTTCCCACAGCAGGCAAAACCGCTCCCAGCCATCGAGCACCCATTCCGGACGGCTCGCCCGCCGCGCGATGTCAGCCGGGGTGACGGCCCAGTACTGGAGCAGGCCGGTCATGTCCTGGGTCAGGGCGAGGGTGGCGCGCAGGGTCGAGGCCGCCCGCGCCGCGCTCAGCCGCGCCGACCGCGCCAGCACGGAGGCGAGATGCGCGAACTCGTCTTCCAGGTGGCGTTTCGCCCAGGTGGCGAGGCTTTCGGCGATGGTTTCCAGGCGCTGCTGAAGGCGCGGCAGGCGGGCGGGCGGCGCCCCGGCATCGAGGCCGGTGGCGGCGAACAGCGCGCTCAGTGCTTCCAGATCGGCGCTGATCAGGGCGACGCCACGGCGGGTGGCGGTGGCGAGCCGGGTGATGATGCGGCGGGCGCGGTGATCCAGTTCCGGCGTGCGTTCGGTCCCGGCGCTGATGCGCAGCCCCACGGGCTCGATTTGCTCCATCAGCGTGAGCAGCAGCAGGAAATTCGTGAGGATCTGGTCTTTCCGTTCCGCCCCGGCGGCCTGCGCCGCGGCGCGCGAGGCGTCGTGTCCGGCCACGCCCTCGGCGGCCAGCGCCCGCGCCACGCGCCGCACGCCGGGCGGGTCCATGACCGGCAGGCGGGCGATTTTCTGGTGCAGCAGCGTGTCATGGACGGTGGGCTGACAAAGCTGCCGGACCGCGCCCCAGTGCAGCACGTAAACCCCGCGCCCGCCGGAGGGATTGGGCACGATGAATTCCGTGCCCGTGCGTTCCGCCGCCCGCACCCTGGCCCCGGCCAGACGGGGGGTGGTGAAGGGCACCGCGACGCCGCGTTCAGCGAAGCTCGCCGGTTTGTAGGCTTCCGTCAGGGGGAGGGTGAAAAGGGTCACGCCAGGATGGTGCGCCCGGCATGTGAAGAAAGTGTTACCAAAAACCCAACCGGGTTCATCCCGCCGGAAAATCATCCAGCGCGGGCCGCCCGGTCAGAGACCGCCAGTGATGCCACAACAAGCGCGCCGCCATCGAGCGTCCCGGCCGCCATGCCTCCGCCCTCTCCCGCAATTCCCTGGGCATGGGCCGGACGGGCAGGTTCTTCAGATCGGCCACCGCTCCGGCCAGCGCGACATCCCCGGCCGGAAACACATCCATGCGTTGCAATGCGAACAACAAATAAATCTCCGCCGTCCACACGCCAAGCCCCTTGACCGCGGTGATCGCCGCGATCACGGCCTCATCGTCCATCGCCGCCAGAGCCTCGGCTGTCAGCGTCCCCTCCTGAAACGCGCGCGCCAGGATACGCGCATGCGCCACCTTGGGACGCGATAATCCGGCCCCGCGCAGACTGTCTTCCGGCAGCGCCAGCAAGCCCGCCGGATCGAGCGCGCCCGGCAACGCCCGCACCCGCCCCCAGATCGCCGCGGCGGCCTGATTGCTGATCAACTGCGCCACGATCGCCTGTAACAACCCTGGAAACCCTGGCGCGCGCACACGCCAGGGCAACGGACCGGCCCGCGCGAGAATGGTGGCGAAATCCGGGTCGGCGCGGATCAGGGCCTCAAGCGCGCGTTGGGCGTCGGCGGGGGGAGAGGGAAATGTCATCTCCCCCTTTACTCCCTCAGCCGCGCCGTTTCAGCTTCCCGGTCTTCGGGTCCATGGTGAAGCGGGCGATCACACCGCCCTCGGCGGCGGCCAGATCGAAACCGATCACCTCCCCGTCCCGCGCCACGTTGATCACCTTCCAGGTGTGGTTGCCGTTCCACAGCAGAAACGCCTCGGCGATCTTTTGCACGTCGGGCGGCGTGAGCTTGCGGTCCTCGGCGCGATGCATCAGCGCGAAGGCGCGCATCATCTCCCGGTGTTCCTCGTGATCGGCATGCATCCGCCCGCCCATCGGACCGCCATCCGCACCCACGCGGCCCGCTTCCATCCGTCCACCCTCCATGCGTCCCGGACCCATGCGCCCAGGGCCAGGACCGGGGCCAGAACCAGGTTGCGTGTTCATGGGGCCTGACGCGGCGGGCGGCGGCATCGGCGGCGCGCTGGCCGGCTGGGCGCGCGCGACCAGCGCGCCAGCCGTCAGGGAACCCAGTATGAACGTCGAGATCGCGGTGACGATGATCTTGTGCATGTACATCTCCTGACACGGAGGACCGCATCCGTGATGGCTCACGATATCGCGCGGCTCCATGGCGAATGCACGCCACGATCCGCGTTGAAATGCAAAGAAATGCAACGGACGTGGTTACGGGCGGACGGGTGGCCTATGTTACGAGGCATGGAATCGGTCCCGCACATCCTGGTCATCGACGACGATCGCGACATTCGCGATCTGCTCGCCCGCTTTCTGGAAAAGCAGCAAATCCGCGTCACCGCCGTCCGCGACGGCAAGGAAGCCCGCCGCGCCTGGGCCAACGGGCATTACCAGCTCGTGGTGCTGGATTTGATGCTGCCGGGGGAATCCGGCCTCGATCTCGCCCGCTGGCTGCGCGGGCACTCGGACACGCC
>JAYVCG010000278.1:0-4647 GCA_043750075.1 Acetobacteraceae bacterium
GCTTTACGCCGCCCTTGGACAGCGTTCGGTGGATCGCGGCCGCTATCGCACGCGCAAGCTGACCGATACCGAACGTCTGGCGTTGGAGGCCGCGCTGGCAGGACAATTGCGCATCGATTGGCATGTGACGGCGCGGGCGCGCTGGCAGTTCGCCAGGCTCAGCGCGCTGACCACGGGCATTCGGCTGCACACGCCGGAAACCTTTCCCACGCATCAGCAGATCATTGATTGGACGGTTCCCCTCAGCCCCACGAAAATCCCCGCCGGCGCCCTGGGCCTGCGGCCCATGACGCTGCGAATCATGCGATGGGCCATGCGGGACTGGGGACGAACGCGATGGCTCAACCGTTTGGGCGGCGCCCGCTCATCGGCCGTGGAGATGGACTATGTTCCAATTGTTTCCAGCGCCGCCGTCTTCACCCTGCGCTTCTCCGCCACCGCCCAGGGAACGCGCACGAAGGAGGAGGTGCTGCGGGCCGGGATTCATATCCAACGCTTTTGGTTGACCGCGGCCCGTCTGGGTCTCGCCTTGCAACCCGCGCTGGCGGTGTTGATTTTTGCCCATTATGGGCAAAACGCCTTGCCCTTCACCACGGACATGAACGTGCGCGCCAAGGCCAAACGGCTGGCGGGGGAATTTGCCAGCACGCTGGGAGCAGGACCAGAGGATTTCGTGTTCATGGGCCGCATCGGCCAACCGCTGCCCAGAATTGGCGTCTGCCGCTCGGTACGCCGGCCCGTCAGGGAGTTGATGAAACCGATCTTCTGATACCGGTCTGTTCACCATGTCCGAAGGTCATCAGCCGATTTTTTTCTTCGCATGGAACTTATGACGGCGAGGTGCGTTTTCATGTTGCATACGCGGCTATACTGAGGACGTACTGGCACTTACAAATGCACAAAGTTGTCACTTCCGGTCAGGAGGAAAGAAAGATGTGCTGGTGTGGACTTCCTCCGCAGGCAACACCCCATGCCCTGGCCAGGCGTCTTCTGGACTGGAGTGAGGAGGCTTCACGCGCTGGCCGCCAAAGCAGGGGAGACGCGTTGTTGCTTCTCGCATGGCAGGCCTACGATTATAGTTCCTTCACCTGTGATGGGGACGGGAGTGCCGTTCACATGGTGGCGCCCGGTCGTTCTCAGCACATGGTGGAAAAAACCGTCAATATGCATTAAAAATGTAGCCTCGGCGTGCTGAATTTTCCCGTGCGTGTTCCGCGCGTTGCCTTTTGAAAATTGCCTGGTCATTTTTCAGAGGATTTCTCTGATTAAATGATCAATCGGCTTTCTTTTGAGTGACAATGGATCGTCATCTTCCTCTGATGGATGGTGTGATCGTATTTGAGCCGCCGTTTTACCATGCCCGCCGGGTGCCGCCATGCTTCACCATCACGGCACCTCCGTGAGCTGGTGTCATCCTTGTTTCAGGCCTGAGCCCTGGCGGCGAACATCACGTTCCGGTTCTCCCCGCGAATCATTCATGTATGGTCCACCACTCTGCCGGGCATCGCCACCTCGATCATGAGCCGTGCTTATCACCGCTCATCGCCATGAATGGTGGACCGGCCGCGAAGGGTCAGGGCATGGCACGCAAACCGAAGATGGACGAACGCCAGGCGGCGCTGCCCTCCCCATCAGTCCGTCCTGGGACGCGCCGCCCAAAGACTCGCCGCCGAACTGGGTGGCGCGCGGGGAGACGAGGACGCATGACCCAAAGCCACCCCGGATCAACGCCGCCGCTCCTGCCCCTTACCTTTTTTGAGCGCCCCGCTCCCGAGGTCGCCTCTGATCTGATCGGCGCGTTGTTGCTGGTCGATGGCGTCGGCGGGCGCGTGGTGGAGATGGAGGCCTACACCCCAGGCGACCCGGCCTCGCATGGGTACCGCGGCCAGACCGCGCGTAACGCCGCCATGTTCGGCCTCCCCGGTCATGCTTATGTTTACCGCTCGCATGGTCTGCACTGGTGCCTGAACCTGGTATGCGCGCCGCCGGGCAACGCCATCCTCGTCAGGGCGCTGGAGCCCATGGCGGGTCTCGACCTGATGCATGAGCGGCGTGGCCTGTCCAATCCGCGTCTTCTCTGCGCCGGTCCTGGGCGTTTATGTCAGGCTCTGGGGGTGACCCGCGCCCTGGACGGCCAGCCGCTGAACCAGCCGCCGTTCCGGATCGAAAGCCGGATGGACCCCGTGACGGTCGCGGTGGGACGCCGCATCGGCATCACCCGTGGCGTGGAAACTCCCTGGCGCTTTGCCCTCGCCGGTTCCACGTTCCTGAGCCGTCCAATGCGTACAGGGGCATGAAGCGGTGAACGCGACCGTCTCGCACGGTCATTCAGGGAGGCGCGCCCGTCCCCTGGCCGGTGACGAGGACATCGTCCATCTCGCCCGGCATCAGTTCCGGGGCGCCGTCATGGTGGAAGCAGGCCACGGCCCGCCGGTCCTCGGTGCGGTACAGCGGCGGCATGGCCGTGCCGCACCGGGGCATCGCGACCGGGCAGCGATCCATGAAGCCGCACCCCTCCCGCGGCGCGGCAATTCCTCCGCTCTGGGCTTCGTCCCCGTCCAGCCAGTCACGGGTGGTGCTGACCTTGGGGATCGAGGCGATCAGCAGGCGCGTGTAGGGGTGCTGTGGGTGTTTGACGACGCGCTCCACCGCACCGATCTCCGCCACGCGGGCGCGGTACATCACCAGGATGTTGTCGCTGACCTGATACGCGGTGGCGAGGTCGTGAGTGATGTAGAGGATCGAGATGCCCCGCTCATCGGTCAGTTTTCGTAATGACCCCAGGATGGTCGCGCGCAGCGAGGCATCGACCATCGACACCGGCTCGTCGGCCACGATGATCCGCGGCCGCATCAGCACCGCGCGCGCCACCATGATGCGCTGGCGCTGGCCGCCGGACAGTTGGTGGGGGAACCGGCCGAGGATCTCCTCGGGCCGCAGACCGACATCACGCAGGGCTTCCTCAATGAGGTGACGGCCCTCGGCACGGCTGGCGGCCAGTTTGAATTTGGCGACCGGCGTGGTGAGCACATGATCCACCCGGTAGAACGGATTGTAGACCTCGTAAGGATCCTGGAACACCGCCTGCACGTCGCGGCGGAAACTCCGGCGCTGTTCGCCCGTGAGCGAGGTCAGGTCCTGCCCCTGATACAGCACCTGCCCCCCGGTCGGCGGGACCAGGCCCAGAAGCAGGCGGGCCAGGGTGGTCTTGCCGCTGCCGCTCTCGCCGACGATGGCGGTGATCGAGGGCCGGCCGGCGTGGATCGTCAGCGACAAATCGGCCAGGGCGGTCATGCCCTCGCCGGACAGGCGCCCGCCGCCATAGCGTTTGGTGACGTGCCGGGCTTCCAAAAGCGGCGCGGCGTCAGGCATGGTGGCACGCCACCTGGAGACCGGGTTCGATCTCCCGCACCGCTGGTTTCTCGGTCCGGCAGCGCGCGTCGGCCTGGGGGCAACGCGGGTGAAAGGCGCAGCCGGGCGGCAAATCGCGCAGCAGCGGCGCGAGACCGGGAATGCCATGCAGAGTGCCGCGCGTTTCCAGTGACGGCAGGCTGGAAATCAGCATTTGGGTATAAGGATGGCGCGGACGGGTGATGATTTCAGCGATCGGCGCGACCTCCACCAGCCGTCCGGCGTACATCACGCCCAGACGGTCCACGAACTGCGCCATCAGGCCCATGTCGTGACCTACCAGGATCACGGCGGCGCCGATGTCGCGCTGCACTCGCGCCAGGGTCTCCATCACCTGACGTTGCACGACGACATCGAGGGCGCTGGTGGGCTCGTCGGCGATGATGACTTTCGGGCGCAGGCAGATGGCGATGGCGATGCAGGCGCGCTGTTTCATGCCGCCGCTCAGTTCGTGCGGGTACAGAGTGGCGACCTCGGGCCGCAGTCCCACCTGGCGCAGCAGGTCGGCGGTCCGCGCCTCCAGCGCGGCCTTGGACAATGCCACGCCATGATCGGCCAGCGCGTCGGCGATCTGGGCGCGGATGCGTGCCACCGGGTTGAGCGAATTCATCGACCCTTGCGGCACCAGGGCAATTCCGGCGAGGCGCACGCGGCGGATCGCCTCCTGATCCAGGGCGGAGAGTTCAACGCCATCGAGATGCACCAGCCCGTCCAGGATGCGGCCGGGCGGTTTAATCATGCGCAGGATCGCCAGCGCCAGGGTGGATTTGCCCGAGCCGGACTCGCCCGCCAGACCAAACCGCTCGTTGGCCAGCAGCGTGAACGAGATGTCGTCCACCGCCTGGACGGCGCCCAGGGGATGATCGAAGGCGACATGCAGGTGCTCGACGCGCAGGATCGCGGCCGCGTTGCTGGCGATGTCCCGCGCGGCGCTCATGCCGACCGGCGCAGGCGGGGATTGGCGATCTCGTCCAGGCCGACGGTGACGAAGAACAAGCCCAGGAAGACGATCACGATGATGGCCGTGGGCGCGGTCCACCACCACCACCAGCCGTTTATCATGGCGGCGTTGAAATTCACCCAGTACAGCGTCATGCCCAAAGTCGGCGCGTCGATCGGGCCGAGGCCAAGCACCTCCAGCCCGATCGAGGCCAGGATCGCCGAGGACACCGCGTTCACCAGCGTGGCCGCGAGATACGGCAGCAGATTGGGCATCAGTTCGAGGAAGATGATCTC
>JAYVCG010000279.1:0-9120 GCA_043750075.1 Acetobacteraceae bacterium
TCAAAAGCCCTTCCGCCATGCTGTCCCCCACTCCGAGTCAGTCTCGGAAAGGGACATTCCTGCTTTGCAGGAAGGGGACATTCCAGCTTTGCGTTGACAGCGGCGGGGGTGGATGGGGAATGTTTCCAGCAGCGTCATGGGTGGAAGGACGCGTTTTTTTGGAAGCGGATGAACGCAGAGGGAGGCTGGATGGGTTGTGCGGGTGGAGGGAACACGGGCCGCCTCAGGGCACCGCGCGAGGCAATCGCCTGAAGGAGAATCACGGTCCAGGGAGGGGCGCGGCGGGGAAAAAGGAAGAAATTTGGCCGCGGATGCACGCGGATGATTTCGAGCGGTGACACGGCCCGTGCGCCCGCTCCCGCTTGTGCGCGTACATCCGCGTACATCCGCGTGCATCCGCGGCTAAAATATCTTTTCCTCCACCACGCCAGTCTTCTCCCCTGAAACCTGGAGCGGTGGTTCCCCTGGCGATTGCCGCGGGGCACCGTGCGATGGTGATTGACCGCACGGGACTTTGCCTGGCGCCGCGCGAAACGCTGGAACGCCGCGGCCCCTCATGCTTTCGATGACCCCATGAAACAAAAACGCCCTGAGTGTCTGTCCGGAAAGTCCGCGTGTGCTCATGCCGCCAGAAGGATTTTCACCACGGAGTTCACGGAGAACCACGGAGGGGCACGGAGAAGGAAACCATCGCGCGCCATGCCTGCTTCCAGAGGAGAAGCCTCCGTGGTTCTCCGTGAACTCCGTGGTGAAAATCTTTCCGGCGGCGCAAACACAGGCGGACTTTCCGGACGGACACTGAACGGCCCCCCGTCCTGACACCCTTTCGGTCATCCAGCCTCCCTCCGCATTCATCCCGTTCATCGTCTTCCAAAAAAACGCGTCCCTTCCCCACGCCGCCACCGCGTGCCGTTCCCCTCACGCATCATCCCCAAAAGCCTTGCGTTTCAGGTCCTTCAACCGCTCCTGCCCTTTGGGCGTGCGCGGATCGATGTCCAGTAAATGCTTCCACGCGTCATGCGCACCCTTCCAGTCCTCCCGCGCCTCCGCGATCCGCACCAGCGTGCGCCATGCCCCGAAATGCCGAGGCTCCAGCCTCAACGCCTGCTGAATGTCGCGCAGCGCGGCGGGCAAATTCCCCGCCTGAAACCGGGCGATGCCGCGCTGGTGCCATGCCTCGGCCATGGTGGGATCGAGGATCAACGCATCACTGAACACCGACTCCGCCTCGGCGGGCGCGTTCCCCTGCATCTCGCGCAACCCCCGGCTCATGAGCAATGTCACGGCGGGGGTGCTGGACTGCAACCAGGACTGGCGGATTTTCTCCTCCAATCCGGCAGCGACCTGCTCGTTCGGCGCGGTCTGCAAGGCATCGAGCAGCTTGTTCAACGCGGCGCGCTTTTCCGGCACCGGCTGACCGGAGGCCAGGACGGGGAACAAACACAACGCGAGGATCAGACGGCGCATGACACTCCCTCCGGCGGTGGTCCTCCCGCCATCCAGTCGAGCAAGGCAACGGTATGCACGACCGGCACCGCGTCACCCGCCAGTTGCGTGATGCAGCCGATGTTGCCGGCGGCGATCAGGTCTGGTTTCGTCTTCAGAATGTTACGCAGTTTGCGGGTCCGCAGCCGCGTGGCGATCTCTGGCTGCAACAAATTATAAGTTCCGGCGGAACCGCAGCACAGATGCGGCTCGGCCGGCTCAACGACGCGGAACCCGGCCTTGCGCAGCAGCGCTTTCGGTTCGCTGGTGATTTTTTGCCCGTGTTGCAGGCTGCACGCGGCGTGATAGGCGACGGTCAGGCCCGGCGCCGGGCGCGTGGGCGCGTAACCAACGCGGGTCAGGATTTCGGAAATGTCCACGGCGAGACCGGCGATCCGTTCGGCCTTGATCCGGATCGCATCCGGTTCGTTCCGGAACATGAAACCATAATCCTTGATCGTGGTGCCGCAACCGGAGGCGTTGATCACCACCGCGTCCAGCCCGCCCTTGCCGATCTCGCGGCTCCACGCCTCGATGTTGGTCCGGGCGAAGGCCATCGCCGGATCGTGCTGGCCCATGTGGTGGTTGAGCGAGCCGCAACACCCCGCGCCCCTGGCCACGACGACCTCGCAGCCAAGCCGGGTCAGCAGCCGGATGGTGGCGGTGTTGATCTCGGGGGCCAGCACCCGTTGCGCGCAACCCGCCAGCAGCGCCACGCGCAGTTTCCGCGTGCCGGTGGCGGGGTGGACGCGCGGCATGTCCTCCGGGTCCGGGCCGGGCACATGGGCGGGGGCCAGCGCCAGCATCGCGCGCAGGCGTTTCGACAGCATGCCCTGACCGGGGATCAGCCGCGCCAGGGGCCGCGCGAAACCCGCCCCGGCCAGTGCCAGGCGAAACAGCCACGGCCGTGGAATGATCCGGCCAAGGGCGCCGCGCAGCAGGCGTTCCGGCCAGGGACGGCGATAGGTGCGCTCGATATAGGTCCGGGCGTGATCGACGAGATGCATGTAGTTCACGCCGGAGGGGCAGGTGGTCATGCAGGACAGACACGACAGGCAACGATCCACATGGCGAACGACTGCCTCGGTCGCGGGCCGGTTCGTTTCCAGCATGTCCTTGATGAGATAAATCCGCCCGCGCGGACTGTCGAGCTCGTCGCCCAGTAGCTGGAACGTGGGACAGGTGGCGGTGCAGAGGCCGCAATGCACGCAACTCCGCAGTACCTGGTTGGAGGAAGCGATCTCGGGGTCGCGCAACTGCGTTTCGGTGAAATTCGTTTGCATCTGTTATAATCCCGCGTACAGGCGGCCAGGGTTGAGCAATCCGCGCGGGTCCATCGCTTCCTTGACGCGCCGTGTGATACGGGCGAGCGGCGCGGGCTCGGGCGGCACCACATCGACCGCGTTGCGCAACGAATCCGGCGCCCGCAGCAGCATCCAGGTGCCTCCCGCCGCGCGCGCCGCCGCCTCCACCGCGCGGTGGGTCGTTTCGGTGGCGGGACCGGCGAGCCAGACGAGACCGCCACCCCAGTCGAGATATCCGTCGAGACCCGGCAGCGCCGCCAGCACGTCGGCACCCGCCGAGGGCCGCACCGAGACGCGCCACACCCCCTCGGCCATGGGCAGCGCGCGGGCGTCGCGCACCGCGCGCCACAGCGGCAGCGAAGCGGCGGTGTCGAGGATGTCCGCGTCAGGAAAACCGAGTTCACCGCGCAGTTTTTCGGTGCGGTAGGTGACGGAGGCGGCAAAATCCTCGATGCGGATCAGGGCGGCCGGGGGACCGGCGGGCCATCCGGGCATCGTCGTGTCCGCGGGCAGCCAGACGGCGCCGGAGACCCCGTAGGGAGAGCCAAGGGCGGCGGACAGGACGGTGACGGCGGCGGCGGGGGAGAGGCCAGGGATGACGATGGTGCCCGTGGCCTCAGGCGCGGGCAGGACTTTCAGCGTGACCTCGGTGATGACGCCCAATGTGCCGTGGCTGCCGGTCAGCAGCTTGCAGAGATCGAGACCAGTGACGTTCTTCAGCACCCGGCCGCCGGAGTGAATGACCTCGCCGCGTCCCGTCACCGCGCGCACGCCCATGACATGATCGCGCGTGGCGCCCCAGGCGACGCGGCGCGGACCGGACAGGTTGGTGGCGGTGATCCCGCCGATGGTCTGGGTGTTGGGGGTGGCACCCAGAAGCGCGGACAGATCGGGCGGCTCGGCGATCAGATGCTGGCCGTGTTCCGCCAGCGCCCTCTCGATTTCATGCAAAGGCGTGCCCGCCTGGGCGGAGAGGATCAGTTCCTTGGGCGCGTACAGCGTGATCCCGGTCAGGTGCGCGGTCGAGAGGGTGGCACCCGCTTGAACGGGCCGCAGCATGCCGGATTTGGTGCCTGCGCCGCGCACCAGCAAAGGTTCACGCGCCGCCGTTATCTGGGCCGCGATGGCGGCTTCGGTCTCGGTTGGGATCATGCCGCGTGTGGCAAGGCTTGAGACGGTTTCAACGGAAACACCTTGCTCGGGTTCAACAGCCAGTCCGGGTCGAAGGCGGATTTGATGCGGCGTTGCTGCTCCAGCTCATGCTCGGCGAACTGGAACGGCATCAGGTCGCGCTTCTCCACGCCCACGCCATGTTCGCCGGTCAGGCAACCCCCGACCTCGACGCAGAGTTTCAGGATGTCGGCGCCGAACGCCTCGGCGCGCGCGAAGCTTTTCGGGTCGTTGGCGTCGAACATGATAAGCGGATGCAGATTGCCGTCGCCCGCGTGGAAGATGTTGGCGACCTTCAACCCGTAACTGTCCGACATCTCCTGAATGCGGCGCAGCACATGCGGCAACTGGCTGGTCGGGATCGTGCCGTCCATGCACAGATAATCCGGGCTGATACGCCCGATCGCGCCGAACGCGCCCTTGCGGCCTTTCCAGATCGCCAGAGATTCCTCGGCGGATTGGGAGACTTTCAGGCTGATCGGCGTGTGCCGTTCGCAGATCGCCGACAGACGGCCCAGAAGATCGTTCTGTTCATCGACGCTGCCCTCGACCTCGATGATCAGCATCGCCTCGGCGTCGAGCGGATATCCGGCATGCGCGAATGCCTCGCAGGCGTGGATCGCGGGCCGGTCCATGAATTCCAGCGCCACCGGGATGATGCCGGAGGCGATGATGGAATCGACGCAGGCCCCGGCGATCTCGTTCGAGGGAAACGCCGCCAGCATCGCCCGCGCCCCCTCGGGGCCACGCAGGATACGCACCGTGACCTCGGTGACGATGGCGAGCATCCCCTCGCTGCCGGTCAGCAGGCCCAGCCAGTCATAACCAGCGGCGTCGAGATGCGCGCCGCCAATGGTCAAAATATCGCCCTCGACCGTCACGATCTTCAGACCGAGCAGGTTATTGGCGGTGACACCGTATTTCAGGCAATGCGCGCCGCCGGAGTTCATGTTGACATTGCCGCCGATCATGCAGGCGAGCTGGCTCGACGGGTCGGGGGCGTAGAAAAATCCTTCGTCCGACACCGCCTGGGTGATGCCGATGTTGGTCACGCCCGCCTGCACGGTGGCGCACCGGTCCGGGTAGTTGATGTCCAGGATCGCGTTCATCCGCATCAGGCCGACCACCACCGCGTCTTCCATGGGCAGGGCGCCGCCGGACAGCGACGTGCCCGCGCCGCGCGGCACCACGCGCACGCCGTTGGCGTGGCAGAAGCGCAAGATGGCAACGACTTCTTCCGTGGTTTCCGGGAGCGCGACGGCGAGGGGCATCTGGCGGTAGGCCGAGAGGCCGTCGGTTTCGTAGGGTTTCAGGCGGATCAGATCGGCGATCACGCCTTCTTCGTCGGCCAGTGCCGCGCGCAGGCCGGCGATCACCGCGTCGCGGCGGGCCAGCACGTCTTGTTTGGGGTCGGGTAACCGGATCATCGGGGGCCTCCGTGCTGATGATGGAGAAAGGCCGTTATATCACCTACCGTCAGCTAAAGCAGACGGCTTGTCCCTGGCGCCGGTGCTTAGCTAATCGCACCATCCGGGACCTCTGCTTGTTTCACGGCTCTATCCCAGATAGCCGAAAGCAGATTTGGCCTGGTGACACAGTTGGCGAAACTACCGGGGTTCACCCGGAGAGGCCCCGTTCCACAACCGGTCAGCCGCCTGAGACGGGAAATGGACGCTGGGATTTGAACCGCGAAGATAACCGGACTTCGTCCGGTCCGCTATCCCTCCCGGCCCTGAAGGACCGGATTTCTCACGGAGAATGTGATGAGCAAGCACCGCGCCCCGCCCGGACCCGTCAGGGGCCGCAGCCCTGGCCTTCTTGCATCCCCGCCGCCTGACGCCTTTAATCCGGCCAAACAGGAGGAAACCCCATGGCCGATGTATCCACCTTCGAGGACGTCTCCCTGCCCGCCGACACCGTCTGGAACGTGATCGGCGATTTTGGCGGCATCCGCAAATGGGCGGTGCTGGTGCAAGGCGAAACCGTCGAGGCCACGCCCGCCGGCAAGGTCCGCACCCTGCACATGCCAGAAAACCGCGTCGTGAAGGAACTGCTGACCGCGCAGTCGCAGTATTCCTACACCTACACGATGGTGGACCGGCCAGAAATGGGAGACTACCGCTCAACCGTCGCGGTGGTGCCACTCGACGCCCACTCCAGCCGCATCACCCTGATCATGCACATGAGTCCCTCGGACAGCATGACCGAGGAAGACATCACCACCCGCTATACCCGCAACCTGCGCGGCAATCTGCGGGCGATGAAGAAAGCCCTGGGTCTGGCGAGCTGAAACGGCGCTTAACGCCCGCCGTTTCGCGTCAAAAATCATGCATGGGCTTCATCCCGTCATGGCCCGGCCATGACGGGATGAACCACCACGCTCAATGGCGGAAATCAGCGCCCGCGCGTTCCACTGTCCGCACCAGGGCCGTCCATTCATTCAGGCCATAGTTTTGGGTGACACGGAGCTTCTTGTACCGCTCCGCCGCCTTGCCGATCACATACGCGTCGATCGGCACGACCGGAGCGTTCATGGTGCGCGCCATTAGCTCCACCTCGCAGGCGCGTTCCAGCATGTACAACCGCATCAACGCGCCATGAATGGTCGGGCCATGGGTCAAAAGTCCATGGTTAAGCAAAACGACGCAACTGCCGCTGGCGCAGGAAACGCCCAGGGCGTCGCATTCCTCCTGGGTGGCGGGGACACCGTAGCCGTGGTAGACAAGATCGTCATGAACGTGCAGCGCGTCCTGGCTGATCGGCCGGATGCCATGATCCAGCAACGAAATGCCCGTGCCGGCACGGGTATGAGTGTGCATCACGCAATTGGCGTCGGACCGCGCCTTGTAAACACCGCTGTGGATGATGAAACCGGCATTGTTGAAATTGCCCGCCTCCCCCAGCACATTGCCGTCCATGTCCATCTTGATCAACGAGGAGGCGGTGACCTCATCGAACATCTCGCCATAGCGGTTGATCAGGAAATGGTTCGGCTCTCCGGGCACGCGGGCCGACAGGTGGGTGTTGATGGTATCGGTCCAGCCGAAATAGTGACAGATATGATACAAAGACGCGAGGTCGCAACGGGCCTGCCACTCGGCATCGGTCATGTCACGGCTGTTGAGTTGAATGACGGCGGACATTGGCGCTCCTTCTGGATGGGTCTTTCCATCTTGCGGGAACAGGGCCTGAGCGGCAAGCCCACTGCCTGGCCAAACATCGCTTGTCACACGGAGAGTGCCGGAGAAGGAGGCGCATCTGAAACAATGATGAAACCAACCGCCGCCAGATCGAGGAAACACCCCTGATCTGGAGGACAGTTGGTTTCAGTAAATATTAAGAAGAAATTGCAGCCCGTGAAATGTTGTTTTCAAAAACCGTTCACGCGAATGGCCCATGAAGCCGTGTATCCCAATATATCAGCGCCAGGGTTTGCGAGGAATGTAATCATCCATGTAATCACGCCAGGAACGCGGTTCTTCCACGGAAGCGCGCCCAAGCAGGAAGCCAACCAGAATGCCCACCACACCCGCCGCCATGAGCGCGGTGAATGGCTGTTCCTCGACCTGCCGTCCGGCATAGCGTCCGGCATCAGCGGCCTGACGATAGACCTCCCCGCCCATTTCGGCGGCCTGGGAACCCAGCTTCTGAGCCGCGTCCCGCACCGTGGCACTGACGCCTTCCGCGGTTTCCTTCACGGCCGTTTTGGCGTCCATGCCGGGTTTACCGCCGGGAGCGGTGGTGGATTGATCGTTGTTCATGGCGATGTTCACCTGTCAGAATGATTTTCACATGTGCGAACCGGAAACCTCAGCCGGAAACCTCAGCCGGAAACCTCAGAGCGTACGGCGGCTGCTGATCATGTGATACAGCCAAAGCACGACTATGGCGCCAATGATGGCCACCACCATGCTATAGAGATTGAATCCGGTAACGCCCCCCATGCCAAACTGCGCGAAAAGAAAACCGCCCACGACCGCGCCAATGACACCCAGCACGATGTCCATCAGGACACCCTGGCCGGTTTTATTGACGATTTTGCTGGCGATGAAACCGGTGATCAAACCGAATATGATCCATCCAATGATCGACATTGCTGCTTCCTTTCAGTGCGCCTACCAATTGTCACCCTACCCTTCTCACAATGATATGGACCGTCGATGGTTCCTGGCCGAGTGAGAGGACTCTGAGATAGGTGGCGGTCAAGGGTCAGCCAGTGGCCCGCGGGGTCGGGGACGCTGCTCCCTTCAGGCGCCGCGCCGGGGGAAACCGGCGCTTTGGGCAGGTCATTCCATCCCTGTGTCTGTCCATCCCTGTGTCTGGCGGCAACCCCGCCCCGGACGCGCCGGGGCGGGGCGCATGGCGGGTTGGCGCCTCTCAGACCACGCCGCTTTCCTTCAACCGCTTCACCTCCTCCGGCGGGACACCGCACAGCGCGCCCAACAGCGCCTCGGTGTGCTCGCCCAGAAGCGGGGGCCGCTGGACGGTGACGGGGGAGGCGGAGAGTTTGATGGGCGAACCCACCGTCTGGTATGTTCCCCGTGTCGGATAATCGACATCGACGATCATCTCACGGGCGCGCAGATGCGGGTCCGTCAGCACTTCCCCCGTGTCGAGCGTGGCGCCGCAGGGCACGCCCGCATCGCCCAGGAGCTTCATGACCTCGTGCTTGGTGCGCTGGCTTGTCCAGTCAGAGACGATCGCGTTCATCGTCTCGCGGTTCTCCCAGCGTGCCTCGGGCGCCGCGTAACGCGGATCGTCCGCCAGTTCCGGCCGCCCGATCACGCCGAGGAACGCTTTCCACATCTGCGGCTGCGCGAAGATATAGACATAATCATTGGCCCCGCCCGGTGCGCAGGGATAGGTCGTGCCCGGCACCGTCCGCCCCAACTGGTTGCCCGAGCGCGGCATCGGTTTGCCCGTCCGCTGGTGATCGCGCAGCGACACCCGGATCAGATTGACCACCGCGTCCTGCATGGAAACCTCGACATGCTGGCCCTTCCCGGTCTGGTGCCGCTGTTGCAGCGCCGCCAGGATACCGATCGCCATGTGCATCCCCGTCCCCGAGTCGCCGATCGCCGGAAACACATAAGTCGGCGGGTTCTCCGGAAACCCCGTGACACTCATCGCCCCGCCCATCGCCTGGGCGATCGGCTCGAAG
>JAYVCG010000280.1:0-3085 GCA_043750075.1 Acetobacteraceae bacterium
TGCCGGATCGAAGGGATGTCTTTCGCATCACACACGAGAATCAAATCCCGCCGTGACCGCGCAAGCCTTGGATTCGCGCGCATGGGGCAGAGCCCTGGCGGGGTGTCGGGGCGAAGCCCCACATGGTAGAAACACACCAGATTCCTAACGGAGCACCGTGACATGAACATCACGACAAAACCGGCGGGCCCGGAATGGCGCACCCGCCTGGAAACCGAATGGCGCATCCGCTGCGACCTCGCGGCCCTGTACCGGCTCATCGCCCATCACCGCTGGACCGATTTCATCTACACCCACATCAGCGCCCGCCTCCCCGGACCCGATCACCATTTCCTGATTAACAAATACGGTGTGAACTTCCACGAAATGCGCGCCTCCGACCTGGTGCGCATCGACCTCGACGGCACTGTGGTGGAAGACAGCGGCAAAACGGCCAGAGACGTGAACGCGGCGGGTTTCACGATCCATTCCGCCATCCACATGGCGCGTCCGGACCTGATGTGCGTCGCGCACACGCACAGCACGGCCGGAATCGCCGTCTCCGCGATGAAGGAAGGTCTGTTGCCCTTGTCGCAACACGCGATGAAATTCCATAACCGCCTCGCTTACCACGATTACGAGGGCATCGCCCTCGACCTGAACGAACGCGACCGTCTGGTGCGTGATCTTGGCGAACACAAAGCAATGATCTTGCGGAATCATGGCCTGCTGGCGGGCGGCGCCTCGATCGCCGAGGCGTTCCATCAGCTTTACATGCTGGAACGCGCCTGCGCGGCGCAGGTCGCGGCGCTGTCCTGCGGGCGGGAGCTGATCATTCCGCGGGAGGACGTGTGCCAGCACGCCTCGGACCAGTTCAAATCCTTCGAACAGGACACGGCGCATTACGCCATGCTGTGGAGCGCGGCGCTGCGGTTGATCGAGAACAGTGAACCTGATTACCGCACCTGACAGGCCCGCGGGCCGATGAAGCCCGTGTCTTTGATGGCGGAAAAAGAATTTTCACCACAAAGACACAAAGAGTAATACCAACTGACCTTACCTCTGACGTACTGGCCCCTGTTCCGTCATCCTCCGGCCCGGCCGGAGGATCCCTCGCGGCACTGTGCTGGCGGGGATGGCCCGGTCAGGCTGGGCCATGACGGGGAAGTGTGGAGTACGTCAATGGTTGAGTCAGTTGGTATGAAACCCATTACTCCTCTGGACATTTCTTTGTGTCTTCGTGCCTTTGTGGTGCATTTTCTTGTCTGTTTCCCGGCCGCGGCACGGATCGCGCCAGGGAGAGGGCCTTGGCTACATGTGGATCACCTTGCCATAAGCGTCGAGCACGGCCTCGTGCATCGTTTCGCTGATGGTGGGGTGCGGGAAAATGGTGTGCATCAGTTCGGCCTCGGTGGCTTCCAGGGTACGGGCGAGGGTGAAGCCCTGGATCATTTCCGTCACCTCGGCGCCGATCATGTGGGCACCCAGCAATTCGCCGGTTGTGGCGTCGAAGACGGTTTTCACCATGCCCTCGGTTTCGCCCATGGCGATGGCCTTGCCGTTGCCGATGAAGGGGAAGCGGCCGATTTTGACCGTGTGCCCGGCTTCCTTCGCGCGTGCCTCGGTCAGGCCGACGGAGGCGATCTGCGGGCGGCAATAGGTGCAGCCCGGAATGTTGCCGATGTCCATCGGATGCACGTCCTTGAGGCCCGCGATGTGTTCCACGCAAAGCACGCCTTCATGGCTCGCCTTGTGCGCGAGCCAGGGCGGCCCGGCGAGATCGCCAATGGCGTAAATCCCCGCCTCCCCCGTGCGGCAATATTCATCAATGACGACATGCGCGCGATCGACCTTGACGCCGGTGCCTTCCAGACCAAGTCCTTCTGTATTACCAACGATTCCGACGGCGGAGATGACGCGATCGACGGTGATGTCCTGAGATTTGCCACCTGATTCCACCGTGACCGTCACGCTGCCGGCGGCTTTCTTCACACCCTTGACGGCGGCGCCGGTCAGGATGGTCATGCCTTGTTTGACGAACGCCTTATGCGCGAAGGCGGAGATTTCCTCGTCCTCAACAGGCAAAATACGCGGCAGCACCTCAACCACCGTGACCTGTGCGCCAAGGTTGAGGTAGAAGCTGGCGAATTCGATGCCGATGGCGCCGGAGCCAATCACCAGCAACGACTTTGGCATCACCGTGGGGACCATCGCTTCCTTGTAGGTCCAGATCAGCTTGCCGTCCGCCTCGATCCCCGGCAATTGCCGCGCGCGCGCGCCGGTCGCCAGGATGATGTGGGGTGCTTTCAGGGTCGCGACCGGTTTGCCGTCTTTTTCCACCGCCAGCGTTTGTTTACCCGCCAGTTTGCCGCTGCCGTCGAACACCGTGATCTTGTTCTTGCGCATCAGATGCGCGACACCGGAAGACAATTGTTTCGCCACCGAACGCGAGCGTTTGACGATGGCGCCGATGTCGAAAGATGGCGTGACGGGCGCGAAACCAAATTCCGGCAGATGATGCAGCAGATGGTTGATCTCGCTGGTCCGCAGCAAGGCTTTCGTCGGAATGCAGCCCCAGTTGAGGCAGATGCCGCCCAGGTGCTCGCGCTCGACCAGGGCGGTTTTCATGCCGAGTTGGGAAGCGCGGATCGCCGCGACATAGCCGCCGGGTCCGCCGCCAAGCACGATCAGGTCGAAGGTTTGTTCAGCCATGCGCCGTATCTCCCTCGGCGAGCGCGGCCAGGGCCGGACCGCGCAGTTGCCGGACATGCCAGTCGGTCATTTTCGTGGCGCCAAGCGCCTCGTAAAACCGGATCGAGGGTTCGTTCCAGTTCAGTACCCGCCATTCGATGCTGGTGTGCCCGCGTTCCACCGCGATCCGCGCCAGACGCCGCAACAGGGCTTTGCCCATGCCGGTGCCGCGATGGGCGGGCTCGACGAACAAATCTTCCAGGAACAGGCCGGTGCGGCCCTTGAACGTGTTCACGGTGCGGTAGAACAGCGCGATCCCGGCGGGCGGCTGGCCGGGAGTTCCGGCCAGGATCGCCTCGGCCACGCGGTCCGGGCCAAACAGCAGCGCGTCGAATTCCGTTTCGGTGGCGGTGAA
>JAYVCG010000281.1:0-4349 GCA_043750075.1 Acetobacteraceae bacterium
GCCAGCGCGGCCTCCAACGCCAGACGTTCGGTATCGGTCAGCTTGCGCGTGCGATAGCGGCCGCGATCCACCGAACGCTGTCCAAGGGCGGCGTAAAGCGGGTCAGGAACGAGGGTTGCATCGGCGGTGAACTGGACATGCAGGCGCAGTTCATCAGGACCAGTGCCGGCGTCCGCGTCCACGCGCCACTCCATCCCCCTGCCATGGGCCGAGGCGGCGATACGCAGGCTTTCCAGCAACATGCCCGCGGCCAGCAGATTGGGTTCACCGTCGCGATAATGATAGACGTTCAGGGTGTCCCGGAGCGCCACATGCACGATGAGGGACTCGCGGCCTTCCTCGCGGCTCTGTTTTTCGAAACGCCAGGGCTGTTCGTTGTCCCCGCTTGGCGCCCAGCGCGCGGCGTGCAGGATCTCGTCAATGGGATCTTCCGGGTAAAAAGTCGCGAGCGGCGGCGGTTGTTTCAGCATGCGAGCGAGGAGGGGACGCGCCAGACGCAGTTTCAGGCGCTGCAATGGCCCGTTGAGGCCGGAGCGGAGTTTGGTCGTGGCCAGAATGCCCCGGAATGCATCGTAGTGGTGGCTCCAGGGCGCCGGTTTCACGTCTCCGCGGCGCAGCAGCAGTTTGACCGCCATGATGGCGGCGACACCGGCGCAGAGTTGACACGCGGCGCCGGTGGATGGTCCGGTCTTGGCCGCGAGGTTCAGCCGTGACGGATCGGCCAGATAAGGGCTGTGCAGCGCCTTTGGCACCAGACCGATCAGGAAACGCAGGTACTGCTCCAGTTCCGGCCGCCCCTCCATGCGGAAATATTGCTCGAAGCTCATGCCGTCTGGAACGAACGCCAGAAGACTC
The DNA here is from genome assembly GCA_043750075.1 of Acetobacteraceae bacterium. Classification (GTDB taxonomy): domain Bacteria; phylum Pseudomonadota; class Alphaproteobacteria; order Acetobacterales; family Acetobacteraceae; genus Rhodopila. The sequence goes on from JAYVCG010000281.1 coordinate 856, forward strand.
GTGCCCATGCCGATCGGCCCGGCGGTGATGGCGGGAATGCCAAGCTCATGACAACGGGCGAACACGCGGCGGCGGATGTCCAGGACGAAAAAATCGAAGCCGTCCACGAACAAATCGACGCCTGACAGAAACGCCTCCAGATTTTCCGTGTTCACCCCTTCGTCGAAGCGGGTGATCCGCAGTTGTGGATTAACCGCCAGCGCCATCTCCTCCAGCACTTCAACCTTGGGACGGTCGATCGTCTGGATGTTGGCGCCGATCTGCCGGTTGAAATTGGCGAGGGAAAAGCGATCGAAATCGGCGATGTGGAATGCGCCAATGCCCAGCCGGGCCAGGGTGATCAGATGCACGCCTCCCACACCGCCCATGCCGGCGATTGCTACTTTTTTGCCACGCAGCGCGAGTTGTTCCGCCTCGGTCAGCCATCCGAGGTTACGCTCGAAGGCCGCATCATAGGAAAACGCGGATGTCGGTTGCATGCGGCGGCTCCATGTCCGGTAGGGGTACCATTATATATGTACGATGTTTGTGTACGATGTTGGATCCATATGCATTATCGAGGTCTGGAACAGGTAGTTTATTTGATTTATGATAAATAACGCCAGATGACTCTACCACTGATGTATTGCATTCCCCTTCCGCCCTCCTCCGGCCTGACCGGAGGATTATGCGCGACACGGTGCTGGTTCAGATGATCCGGTCGAACCGGACCATGACAGTGAGGGGAGGGGATGTCAGCGGTTGGGTCAGTGGGTGGAGCATCAGGAAGGATGCTGTTTTGTCCGGCTTTAAAATACAATGCTGGCCGGAGTTCATGGACAAAAAAAAGGCGGCGCCTCGCGGCGCCGCCTTTTTCCCATGGCAGTCAGATTGGGTTCAGACCTTGCGGCGACGGCGCATGATACCGAGTCCCACCAGACCCGAGCCGAGAAGGGCGAGGGAGACAGGCTCTGGTACGGTCGAAAGAATGACCGTGGTGCTGTCCGCCAGGGTGATCTGGTAGTTATGACCAGAAATGAGGGTGGCGCTATAATCATAGGCCGTCGAAGCCGATGTGAAGTTCTGATTGACGCCGTTGACCGTTGTGGCGACGTTCTGGTTCAGCGCGAATGGCGCCACAGTGGTGGATGAGCTACCGTTGATCAGGTCCGTGATGGAAACGGGCGCGTTCGCTGTCACGTCAAAAATTCTATAGGTCGCGCTTGTCTGACCGTTCGCGGAGTCGCCCGTCGTGCCAACGGATGAGGCCAGATTGGAGGAGGCGTTGAAGGTGAGTCTGACAATGAGCGCGCTCGCCGCCGTGAAGGTGGCGTTAAGTGTCGTGGACGAACCTGAACTCGACCCCGCGCTCGCCAGACTCACCGACAGCTTGCCTTCGGAGACGAGGCTCGATGTGGCGCCACCGGCGATCGCCCCGGTGATCAGCGCATCGCCACGCGTTCCACTGGGAGACAGGATATTGGAAGGCAGGAGTTGCTGGGTGAAGACATTTTGTGCGGGGAAGCCGCCCGGTCCGGACGTGGCCTGCAGGGGGTCAGCGCCGGTGACCAGGTTGCCAGCGGCGGAGTTGCCGCCCGCGGCGGAAAAGGGATAGTTTGAACCATCCGTGACGGTGACGCTGCTGGTGAGATTGGTGACACTCGGCAGAGGAACGCCGTTGGCATCGACAATACCCGACAAAATGAAATTCGTGAAATTCAAATTGGCGTACGCATAAGCCGGGACCGCATGGGCCGTGCCGGCTCCACCAGCCGCCAGAAGCGCCACGGTGGCGGCTGTTGCTAAATATTTTCTGACCATTGTAACGCTATCTCCTTTGAGGTGCTCGCTTTGACAACCCGGATTAGTCCATATCAGACGCGGCATCATGTTCGGACGCATGAGCAAATCTCTCGTTTGCCCTTTGACCAAAATGTAGTTGCTCCGCGTGGGTTTCATGGTAGCAACTCATGTGCCAAGTGAAAAAATAAAGTAAAATCAAAAAGTTATGGATGCAGGCCCTGCCTATCTGCAAGAAAGATGTAAAGAATACCGACACTCCCACGAGGTGGCGATGCGCCCTGTGCCAACAGCAACATTTCAGAGCGGTAATTTTTTATCAATACGCAAATTTCATAGAGACACGAAGGCCGGTAATAGGATTAAATACGGAATTATTTTCTGTTTGGTGAATAATTCCTGTTAACAAAGGAATATCGATCTTGATTTTCTTGTCCTTGTCTCCCTGGATGACCGAAAGAGTGTATAATTTTCCGACATCCCCCTGCTTCTGATCTTACGCCATGCCGCGGCAACGCCTTATCCACCGTACGGTTTAGTACTCGCCAGAGACATCGGGTTTTGCCAGGCCCCGCATGATCGCCCATGGGGCGGCGCCTTCCGGCCGTGGTCTGGACAACCTCAAGCCGCGCTCCGCGGCGCCGGTGTCGTACCAACTGACCAAACCGCTGACGTACCCGCACTTCACCGTCATCCCCCGGCTCGACCGGGGGATCTGTACAAGCACCGTGCCGCGAGAGATCCTCCGGTCGAGCCGGAGGATGACGGAACGAGGGCCAGTACGTCAGAGGTAAGGGCGGTTGGCATAAGATCACAACCCTTGGTGCAGGCGATGGGCTCACGCCGGGCACGGGGATAATGCGGGTAATTGGCCTGAAAGATTTCCCGGCATGGTTGTAATGGCAACAGCCGCGTTTTGGGTGCTGGCCGTGAGGACGTCACTGAAGGCGGCCTGGGGCATGGGCGTTTCCCCGAGGATGGCACGGCGTCCCGCACCCGGCGCCGGCGTTTCCACGCTGGGGGAGGCAACCGCCCTTCGAGTAGCCAATGTCAGGAGAAAGCCTGCCAGCCTGACCGAAAATGGACTCTGGTTGATCTCATATGACAAAATTTAAATCCGCATCTGAATGGGTGCGGCCGTCGAAGGATTGCGCCTCATCAAAATTTCCTTCAGACCGTTTGAAGCCGTAAGGACATCGACCTGGGAAAGCATCAGCAAGTGTGTATCAAAACCATTGATACGTCCTGAAAAAAAGAATACCAATAGAAAAAGAGATGGTTTCCCCAAACCATGAACTGCGCAAGTGCCGCCGTTCAACCAAAAGCAAGCCGGGGATGGGAAGGAACTGTAACCAGGCGGCAATCAAAAGTCTTGTTTTCTCCCAAGTGTAAATGCACGGGACAGCAGAGGCAGGGGACTGCGAAACATGAATGGATCGGCCATCGAAACCGCGATCATCGCGTTGAGAGATGAAGTTTCCGTTGAAATCGCCAACACGCCCGTTCTCCTTCGCGAGGCGCACCGTTTACGCCATCAGGTTTATTGTGTTGAGCGCGCTTTCGAGACCGGTCAGGATGGGCTGGAGCGCGACCAGTACGACGATCACGCGCGGCATGCCGTGGTGCGCTGGCGCCAGACGGGGGAAGTGGTCGGCGCCGTCCGCCTGATCCTGCCGGAAACACCGGCGGGGGGCGGCGCGCTTCCCATCCATCAT
>JAYVCG010000282.1:0-10880 GCA_043750075.1 Acetobacteraceae bacterium
GATGTTGAACCACCAGGTCTTGTGCGGGTTCTTCCGCATCTTGCCATCGACCTTGCCGGTGACGACATCCCAGGTGCATTTCACGTCGGCGGCGGTGAACGGTTTGCCGTCGTGCCATTTCACCCCCTCGCGGAGTTGAAAGGTCAGGGTGCGCTCGTCGTCGCTGTATTTCCACGCGGAGGCGAGATCGGGCACGATCCGGTCGGCGCGATTCTGCCGGCTGTCGCCATCGAACACGACAAGGTTGTTGAACACGCCCATGAACGGCATGTCCGTCGAAATCGTCGCTTCCTCATGGATCGAGGCGGAGGGCGGGTTGTCGCGATGGGTCACGCGCAGCACGCCGCCTGGTTTCTGCGCCCATGCGTCAGCGATCCCGGCGCTGAACACCACCAGGCAGGCCGTCGTGAGCCATGCGGCGAAACGCGACATCAACCCCCCCCCTTTTCCTCTTGATCTCCACTGTTCCCATGTCGCGCGGCGGTTGGCAACAGCCGCGCGGCGATTGACTTTACACTAATCCGCGGCGAGCGCCGTGCGCGGAACCGCCGCCCCGGTCAACGCGCTCATCTGATTGAGGGTCTCCAGCGTGTTCAGCATGGCGTGCAGCCGGTTGGCGGCCTCCGCGGACAAAACCCGTTGCGCACAATCGATGAATTTGCCGCGCAGCAACGCGGGCGGCAACGGCATGCCCGGCCCGCGGCCCAGGGGACGGGGCACGGATTGGGTCAGCACGCGGCCATCGGTGAGAGTGACTTTCACGTCGGCGCCAAAATGTTCCGACACATCCATCGGCCGCTCCGGCCAGGCGCCGGAGGTGACGCGCGGCAGCACCGCCTGAACCGCCGGTTCGCGGTAGGTATCGCCCTCGAAATGGTCGATCAGCACTTAGCGTGATCTGAAGATCGCGACGATTTATGTCACGCATGATCAGACGGAGGCTTTGTCCTTGTCCGATCGCATTCTGGTGATGCATGGTGGACGTATCCGTCAACTGGGTGCGCCAGAGGATATTTACGCCAGGCCCAGGGATGTGTTCGTGGCTGAGGTGGTGGGGGCGGCGAATTTTTTCGATGTCACCGTGCGGGGGGAGGAGATGCAGTTGTTCGTGGCGTTTGATGCCGCGGGCACGACATTTCTGGCCGCTCAGGCAACGACGGGCGCAGGAGTGGCGCGTGCCATGATCAGGCCTGACCGGTTGGGGATTGACCACGGCATGGGGGGCGGGCCGCGGCCCAATGTGTTGCGCGGCTGGATCAGGCAGCGTTTGTTCATGGGGGGTCATCATGAGTACATGGTGGAAACGGCCGCTGGTCTGGCGAGAGTATTTTCGTCACGCGTGTTCGCTGAGGGGGGCAGGGTGGTGCTGTCTTTCAAGGCGGAGGATTGTATCTTTCTGCCGGGGGAATGAAGGCGGGCTCCGCCCAGACCCGCCAAGGGGCTTTGCCCCCTGGACTTCCACCAAAGGCTGGGCTTTTGGAAACCATCTCTTTAGTGAATGAGTCCAGGGGCCCCGCCCCTGGCGGGGCGCGGGGCAGAGCCCCGGTCTTTCTTCCTCAGTCAATCGCCGCCAAAGTCCGCCCCACGATCAAGGAGACCGCCTCATGACCAGAGATATCCCCCTGGCCCGCCAGCTCGCCGAACGCATCCACGCGTTCCACGCCGCGGACCTGTCCGCCACCGCGCTGGAATGGAGCAACCATGCGTTCATCGACACGATCGCCTGCTCCCTCGCCGGCATGGCGGAGGACGCGCCACACATTCTGATGGCCATCCCCGGCATCGCCTCCTCCCACGGTCCCGCCACCCTCTGGGCCACCGATCGCACCACCAGCGTGTTGGACGCGACACTGATCAACGGCACGGCCTCGCACGCGCTGGATTACGACGACGTGGCGGGGGTGATGGGCGGCCACCCCTCCGCCATGCTGATCCCCGCCATGATCGCGCTTGGCGAGAGCCTCGGCGCCTCCGGCCGCGATCTGGTGCTGGCTTATGTCGTGGGATACGAAACCGAATGCCGCATCGCCCGCGGCGTGCATTTCCATCATTACGACAAGGGCTGGCACCCGACCGCCACGCTTGGCATCTTCGGCACCGTCGCCGCCGCCGCGCGCCTGCTGACACTCACCGTCGATCAGACCGCCGTGGCGCTTGCCCTCGCCGCCAGCTTCGCCTCCGGCCTGAAGGCCAATTTCGGCACGATGACGAAACCGCTGCATGTTGGCCACGCCTCCCGCAACGGATTGTTCGCCGCGTTCATGGCGCGCGGCGGCTTCACCGCGAATCCCGGCGCGTTTGAGCACAAACAAGGCTTCCTGGACGTGTTCAACGGACCGGGCACCTATGACACGACGAAAATGCTCGCGGACTGGTACACGCCCGTCGAGTGCGAGGGGCATGGCGAACCCGGCCTGAAACCCTGGCCGTGCTGCGGCAGCACTCATGCCTCCATCAACCGCATGCTGCTCCTCGCGAACACCTACGATCTGCGGCCCGAGATGGTCGAAACGATCGAGGTGCTGCCCCATGCGCGCCGCCTGCCGCACACCGACAATCCGGATCCGCATGGTTCCCTGGCCGCGAAGTTCAGCATCCAGTACTGCGTCGCCCGCGCCCTGACCGATCGCGCGGTGAAACTCACGCATTTCGAGAATGGCGCCGAGGAAGATCCCGCCATCCGCGCCCTGCTGCCGCGCATCCACGCCCGCCCGCATCCTGACATGCCGGCGGATGGCGTTCACCAATGGGGTGCTGAGATCGTGGTGCACACGAAAGATGGCCGCCGCCTCGCCTCCCGCGTCGATGACTACGAACGCTGTGGTCCGGGACGCGGCGGGCGGATGATGAGTCACGATGAACTCTGGACGAAATTCTCCGATTGCGCCGGGCGGTCTTTGCCCAGGGAGGCGATCGGGCCGTTGTTCGAGAAATTGTCGGGCGTGGCGGCCGTGCCGGCGGTAACGGAACTGACAAACCTGATGCGTTACCCCAACCCCCGATCCAAGGCCGCGTGAGCCATCGGAAAGGAGATGACATATGAGCATGAGCATGACCGCCACCCTCACACCCACCCAACGCCTCGACCGGCTGGGCCTGACCCTGCCGCCGCCCTCGGAGCCGATCGGCAACTATGTGCCATGGCGTCTGGCGGGCAACATGCTGTTCCTGTCCGGTGTCGGGCCGCGCCATTCCAACGGGATCGTCACCTTCGGCAAGGTCGGCCAGGCGCTGACCATCGACCAGGGCTATGAGGCGGCGAAGCTGTGCGGCCTCAACCTGATCGTCAACATGCGCGCCGCCCTGGGGTCGCTCGACCGGGTGGACACCATCCTCAAGGTGTTCGGCATGGTGAACGCCGCCCCGAACTTCATTGAGCATCCAAAGATCATCGACGGCTGCACCGACCTGTTCGTCGCGGTGTTCGGCGACAATGGCCGCCCGGCGCGCTCGGCGGTGGGAATGGGCAGCCTGCCGCGCAACATCTCAGTGGAGATCGAGGCCGTCGTCCTGGTCAGATAAACGGGCGCCGTTCATGGTTCATTAACCTTTTGGCGCCATACCAGGAAACGGCGCCAATCGGGCCCGGCGTTTTCCCATCAGTCCGGTTGAAAGCTGTCTTTTCAGTGTCATGGCCCAGATCGCCCGGACCATGACGGAAAGGCCCGAAAGTCAGGCTTCAAGCGGGTAGGTATGTCAGATGTCCGCCGTCTCGAACGCTTTATCCATCCAGTCCATAACGCCGGTTCATGGCCCCGGTGAGGGAACCGTGGCGGGCAAGGGGGAGGCGCGGAGCCCTGAAACGCCAGCCCCGAAGTCGGCCCAGCCCTACACCAACCCGGCCTTGCGGCTCGACCCCGCCCTGGGCCTGGTGGTGATCGAGTTTCATGACGGCGCGGGCAAACTGACCAGTTCAATCCCGAACCAGCATCAAATCGACGCCTACCGCAGGCACGATAAAATACCGCCCAGCCAAACATCACCAGGCCAAACGGCGCCCGCTGGCCCTATGGCGCGCAAGGTCAAAGATGACCCGGCTTCTGCTGGCTGACCGGATCAAGGGACGGGACAACACATTCCTCGCCCCTCTGATCCCGGCGCTGGAGCGGCGCCACGAGGTCCGCTTCCTCTCCGCCCCTCCCGGTCCCCTCCTCGCCGAGGCCATCGCCTGGGCCGACATCGTTTGGCTGGAATGGTGCTGGGATCACGCCGTCTGGGCTACCACCTCCGGCTGCCTCGCGGGTAAACGCTGCGTCGTGCGCCTGCATTCGATCGAGGCATTGCAGACCGATTTCCCCGCCAGGATGGACTGGTCCCAGGTCGATCGGTTGATTACCGTCGGACAGGACATCACCGAAATCCTGCTCGACGCCATGCCTTTGCTCACGGATCACGTCATGCCGGAGATCATCCCCAACGGCATCGACATGGACCGCTTCGCCCCAGGCATGGGTGACCGTTATCGCGTTGCCTGGGTCGGGCACCTGGAGCCGAAGAAGAACCCGATGCTGCTGCTGCAAATCGCCCATGCGCTGTATCGCGCCGATCCGCGCTATAGCTTCCACGTCGCGGGCGGCTTCACGGATTTGCGCACGGCGCGGTATGTGAAGCGGCTGATGGGCACTCTGAGCCTGGGCGGCGTCGTGCGGTTCGATGGCACGGTGGCGGACATGCCCGCCTGGTACGCGGACAAGGGTGTGCTGCTCTCCACCTCGATGTATGAAAGCTTCGGTTTGAACATTGGTGAGGCGATGGCCACTGGCGCTTTCCCCGTCGTGCATGATTTTCCCGGCGCGGACCGTCTGTGGCCCGAGGAATGCCTGTTCGCCGCGATCGGCGAGGCGGTGGCGCTGATCCGTTCCGCCCGCATGGGATTGTACCGGGAGTGGGTCGGGGAACGCTACGGCCTGGAGCGGCAACGGGACGCGGTGTTGCGCCTGCTGGCCGGTCTGTGACGATGCGTCTGTGAGGATGTGTCCATGACCATGCGGATCGTCGCCATCGGCCGCGCGCGCGCTGGCCCGGAAGCCGCGTTGTTCGCCCGCTACGCCACCCGCATCCGCCCGGCGCTGACGTTGACCGAACTGCCCGACGGCAAGGGATCGGCGGTTGAAATCAAACGCCGGGAAGGGGAGGCGCTGCTCGCCGCGCTGCCCGCGCAGGCCTTCGTGGTCGCCCTGGATTTGGGCGGGGAGGCACCGGACAGCACGGTGTTCGCCACGCGGCTGGAGGGTTGGCTTGGCTCGTCCCGTCCGATCCATTTCGTGATCGGCGGCGCCGAGGGCCTCGACCGCCCCGTCTTGACCCGCGCCGACTTCACCCTTTCCCTGGGCCGCCTGACCTGGCCGCATCTGCTGGCCCGCGCGATGCTGGCCGAGCAGATTTATCGCGCCCGCACCATCGCCTCCGGGCATCCGTATCATCGGTCAGGACGGCCGGAGTGAGCATGGGTTGTTCGCCCGTCACGGGTATTTTATGACATGCGGGAAAGACACGGATCGTGGCGCCGCCGTCAGGCATCGTCGCCGGAACAACGAACAGGGGGATTGAGACGATGCGACGCTGGCTGACCATTCCCCTCGTGCTCGCCCCGCTGTTGCTGGCCCGGTGCGCCCCGGCGCCCCCGCCCTTCATGGTCTGTTGCGCCATTCCCCCGCAAAACTTCACGGTTTACTTCGCCCGTGGCGGCGTTGAACTGAACGCGCGAAGCCAGCGGGAGATACGCGACGCCGCGGCGTTCCTCGTGAGACGTCCGGAAAAACGCATGTCCGTGACCGGCAACACCGATCTGTCCGGCGGCCCCGAGGCCGATCCCCGGCTTTCCCGGCGCCGCGCCGAGGTGGTGGCCGCCGCCCTCGTCAGGCTGAACGTGCCCAGGGAGCGGCTGGACGTGCTGGCGGACGGTGAGGCCAATCCCCTGGTGCCCACCGCCCGTGGCCAGAAGGAACCGCAAAACCGCCGGGTCGATCTCAGCGAGGAAATACCAGGCATTTCCCGCATCATCGACCCATCCCGCATCATCGCCCCGCCGTGAAGCCCAGGCCGGGGCCTGGGCTTTGTGGCGTCACTCGATGGGGACGAAGATGGAATGACGCATCTTGCCGCCGATCGACTGTGACAGATGACCCTTGCCGCTGATGTCCTCGACCAGGATCACCTCACCGGCGCCGATCTCGCGCGCCTCGCCGTCGCTGGCGGTGATCTTCACGCCGCCATCGAGGTTGATGATGTACTGACGCCGCGGCGCCGGATGCCACGACAGATCGTAATCTCCCGCCGTTTCCCGGAAGATGATCCCCGTGGCGGGTAAACGGGCGGAGAGCTTGCTGCCGTTGCGTTCCTCGACCCATTTGACCTCGACATCGCGCCAGTGCGTCTCGCCCGCGTCATCCACATAGATGTTATGAATACGCATCGTATCATTCTCCCCTATTCGATCGGCACGAAGATCGAGTGCCGCATCTGATTGTTGATGGACTTGGACAAATGGCCGCGGCCGGTCGTGTCCTCGACCAGGACGATCTCGCCCGCGCCGATTTTCCGGGATTCCCCATCGCTCGCCGTCAGTTCCACGCCCGCGTCGAGGTTGATGATGTACTGACGGCGCGGCGCCGGATGCCAGGGCCGGTCGTGCTCGGCCTGGGTCTGGCGGAAGATGATGCCATTGGCGAACTGCCGCGCGGAAGTCTTGCCTTCCGGGCCTTCATTCTCCCACTCGATCTGCACATCGCGCCAGTGCGACTCACCCTGAGCGTCGCAGTACAGATTATGAACCCGGATTCCCATCGGCGCGCGTCCTATTTGTTTTGCCAGTCGGGCTTGCGTTTTTCCGCGAACGCCTTCGGGCCTTCAATGTAATCCTGACTTTCGGCGTTCTCCCGCTGCGCCGGATAGACCGTCCGCATCGCGGTTTCCAGCGACGGCTCATCAAGGCCGCGATACGACGCTTGTTTCGACGCGCGCACCGCCTTGGGCGAGCATTCCAGGATCATGGCGGCCCATCGTTTCGCCGCCTCCAGCGCCTGGCCCTCGGGCACGACCTCGGTGACGAAGCCGATCTCGAACCCCTCGCGGGCGGGCACACGGCGTCCGGTCAGGATCATGCCCATGGCCTTCTTCATTGGCACCATGCGCGGTAGCCGATGCACGCCGCCCGCGCCCGCGATCAGCCCGACGCGCGGTTCGGGCAGCGCGAAAATCGCGTTCTCGGCGGCGATGATGATGTCGCAGGCGAGCGCCGTTTCGAACCCGCCGCCCATCGCGACCCCGTTCACCGCCGCGATCATCGGTTTGGCGAGGTCGAAACGATTGGCGATCCCCGCGAACCCGTTTGGCCCGTTCGGACGGCGTGTGCCCGATGCCTGCACCTTGAGGTCGTTGCCCGCCGAGAACGCCCGTCCGCCCGCGCCGGTGACGATCCCGACCCAGAGATCGTCGCGTTTGGCGAATTCGTCCCACACCGCGGACAGTTCATCGTTGGCGTCGGCGTGCAGGGCGTTCAGCACCTCGGGCCGGTTGAGCGTGACGATGCGGATGCGGCCCTCGTCCTGGACCGTGCAAAATTTGTGGGTCATCAGCTCACCACCTCCTGAGCCCGCAATGCGCCGATTTTTTCCTTGTCGAGTTTCAGCCATTCCGCCAGCACTTCCGCGTTGTGCTGCCCGAGCAGCGGCGCGGGTGCCACGGACGGGGTGGCGCCGCCGAAACGGACAGGCCAGCCGCTCATGACATAATCGCCGACTTTCGGATGCTTCATGGTCTGACGGATGCCGCGCTCCTCGAATGTCTTGTCGGCGGCGAGTTCCGCCGTGTCGAGCACCGCGCCCGCCGGGATCGTCGCCATGCTGACGAGGCGCATCGCCTCCTGCTTATCGTGTTTACGGGTCCATTCGGAGACGATGGCGTCCACTTCCTCCCGCCGTTCCGTGCGCGCGTCGGGATCACTGTAGCGGTTGTCGCCGATCAGATCCTCACGCCCCATGACTTTCAACAACCGTGTCCAGTGCTCGGGGTTGGCGCGGCTGGTGTAGATATAGACATAATCGTTCGGCCCGCCGCCCTTGCACGGATAGACGCCGATGGGCGGATTGCCGCCGCCGACCGTCTTCGATCCGGCGCGCGGCGCGGCCTTGCCCTCGGTGCGTTCCATGAAGGTGAAAGCGTTACGAACATAGTGCAGGATCGAATCCTGCATGGCGAGTTGCAGATGCTCGCCCTGCCCGGTGCGCAGGCGGCGGACATAGGCGCCGAGGATGGAGACCGCCATGATCATGCCGGTGCCGGTGTCGCCGATGGTCGCACCCGGTTTGCAGGGCGGGCCATCTTCCTCGCCGGTGATGCTCATCAGCCCGCCGCAGGCCTGCGCGATCATGTCGAAGGCGAGGCTTTTCTCGTACGGGCTGCCGGTGCCGAAGCCCTTGACCTGGCAGTAGATGAGCGAGGGGTTCAGGGCACGGATCACGTCCGGGCCGAGGCCGAGGCGTTCGACGGCGCCGGGCGCGAAATTCTCGATCATCACGTCGGCTTGTTTGGCCATTTCCTTGACCAGTTCGACGCCGCGCGGGTCTTTCAAATTGACCGCGACCGAGCGTTTGTTGGCGTTGTACTGGAGGAAATAATTGGCGTCCTGGCCGGGTTTGCCACCCGCCGTGCGGCCGGGGTCGCCGGATTTCGGGTTCTCGACCTTCACCACGTCCGCGCCCATCCAGGCGAGGGCCTCGGTGCAGGACGGTCCCGCCTCGAACTGGGTGAGATCGAGGACTTTCATGCCCGCGAGACAGTTTTCTCCACTCATGGCCGACGCTCCCTTTGACAGATTGTGGTGAGACTAATCCTGAAACCCAGGGTGCGTCGAGAAGGCAGGCCGGGGCGCTGCCCCGCACCCCGCCAGGGGCCGAGCCCCTGGACCTCCCCCAAAGGCCCAGCCTTTGGTGGAGGTCCAGGAGGCAAAGCCTCCTGGTGGGGCCGCGGGCAATGCCCCGCGTTTTGCTCATCGCACACCACGTCCCGGTAAGCGCGAGGCCGCGACGAAACCCGCCGCCGCGATCACCGTCAAAGCCCAGAATGCCCAATGATACGCCTGTGCCATTGTCGCGGTGTGCGTCAGTGCGTATTGCAGGACAATCGCCAGGCCCGCCGAGCCCGCCGGTCCGCCGAACCGCTGACAGATGTTGATGGACGTGGTCGCGTGCCCCAACGACTCCCGCGGCACCGAGCCATACGCCGCCGCCGCGGCCGGAATGGTGATCGATCCGCCGCCGAAACCCCGCACGAACAAGGCGATCCCCAAAATCGGATAAGGCGTATCAATGCTGGCGAAGGCGAAAGGCAGCGTGCCCGCCAGCGACAAGACCGCGCCAATGCCGGAAATGGCGCGGGCTCCGAAACGTTCACTCAAACGCCCCATGACCGGCAGCGCGCAAAAAATCCCCAGGCCGAGGGGAAACAGCATCAGACCCGTGGCGCCAGGAGAAGCCTCGCGCACCTTGAGAAACCACAAAGGCAACAACAACTGGCCGCCGAAATTGATGGCATTCGACAGGAACTGCGTTGTGGCGGCGGCGCGGAAAACCGGCCCCCTGAACAGCCGGAGATCGATCAACGCGCTTACCGGGCGGCGCAGCGCGTGCCATGTGAAACCCCCCAGCAGCAGCACGCTGGCGAGCAGACTGAACGGCGCGGCCGCATCGCCATGGGCGAGAGAGACAAGCCCTTCCAGCAACAGCGCGAGGCCGGGGGAAATCATCGCGAATCCGATCAGATCGAGGCGCCGGCTGTTGGTGCTTTCATCACGCGGCAGGGCGAACCAGGCGAAACACATCGCCAGAATCCCCACGGGCACGTTGACGAAGAAAATCCACCGCCAGCCAAGCCAGTCCAACAGCAAACCGCCCAGACTGGGGCCGAACATCTGGCCGACCATGACGGGCATGGCGGCGACGCCAATGACCCGCGCCATGTGACGGCCCGCATGCCGCGCCATCATCATTTGCATCATCGGCGCCAGCAGCCCGCCCGCGATTCCCTGCGCCACCCGGCAGCCGATCAGCACCTGAATCGAGGTGGCGAACCCGCACAGCGCCGAACACAGGATGAACGCGCCAAAACAGCCGAGGAAAATCTTGCGCGCGCCCACCCGGTCGACCAGCCAGCCGCTCAGCGGCAAGGACAGGGCGAGCGCCAGCAAATAGCCGGTCGTCACCCATTGCACCTGACCCAACGGCGCGTCGAAAGCGGCGCCAAGCGTGTCCAGCGAGACATTGACCATGGTGGAATCGAGGCCCGACATCAACGGGCCGCAGGCGCACGCGGCGGCGATGATCCAGACCCGGCGGTCCACGCGATCAGAAGGTTCACTCATTGTTCTGGCGGTACGTCCCATGGCCTGACCGCGTCGGGGTTCGCGATCCGGAAAATCCTGATAGCATCGCCTGGTCAGCGTGTCCCCCTCAGGAGTCTCCACCCATGGCCGGTATTCCCCTCCGCCACGGCGCCTTCCTGCCCCCTTTCCATCCGATGAACGAAAACCCCGCCGCCTGCATCGAGCGCGATCTGGAACTGATGCAATGGCTCGACCGTCTGGGGTTCGATGAGGCGTGGATCGGCGAGCACCATTCCGCGGGCTGGGAACTGATCAGTTCACCGGAATTGTTCATCGCCGTCGCGGCCGAACGCACCAAATGGATCAAATTCGGCACCGGTGTGATCTCGTTACCGTATCACAATCCTTTGATGACGGCGAATCGCATCATTCAACTCGACCATCATACCCGCGGCCGGATCATGTTCGGCGCCGGCCCGGGTCTGCTCGCCTCTGACGCGCTCATGCTGGGGATTGATCCTGATACGCAACGGGATCGCATGGCGGAGGCACTGGACGT
>JAYVCG010000283.1:0-2987 GCA_043750075.1 Acetobacteraceae bacterium
GGCGAAATCGTCCGTGAAAATGTTGTTCGGGAATACCGTCATCGTGGCGTTGTTCCGGCCCGAGGATTTGTTGATGACATCCACGACGATCGCCGGGTCGAGCCCGTTGGCGGCGGCGATCGAAACCGCCTCGAACGCCAGCAGCCGGTTGGCCGCCGACATCATGTTGTTCAGGGCCTTTAGCGTATGACCCGCGCCAAGGGGGCCGACATGCGTCACGTTCGGGCTGATAACGGTCAACAACGGTGCGACGCGGGCGTATTGCTCGCCGGTGCCTCCGACCATGATCGCGATCGTGCCGGCATCCGCGCCACGCGGACCGCCGCTGACCGGGGCATCGATCAGTTCGATGCCGCTGCCCATGAGGTCCGCCGCCATGGCGCGGGTCGCGGCGGTCGCGCCAGAGGTCTGATCGACGATCAGCCCCCCCGCCCGCAGGCCACGGATCAGTCCGTGGTTATCGCCGAAAATCACGTCCCTCACCTGCGTGGAGGTCGGCAGGCAGGTCAGCACGATGTCGGACGCCGCCCCGACCGCGGCGGGCGAGTCCACGACCGTGGCGCCCAGAGCGGCGAACTCGGCGCGGCGTTCCGGCGACAGGTCGAACACCGTCAGCGCGTGCGCGCGCAGCAGGCGGCGGGCCAGCGCGCCGCCCATGACGCCGAGGCCGACATAGCCGATGCGGGGTTTGTCCATGATCCGTTTCCTTTCGATCGTCCCTCGTGTCCGCTGTTCCGGAGTCGCGCGGCCCGTGTGACGGTCAGGTATATCAGCGTGCGAGGGCGCGCGAAGCCCAGGACGCTCGCCGGAGGTGATTACTCAGGGCAATCGGGTGAAGGAAGACAGTCAGGGCGTTGCTCTGAAACCCACCCCATGGCTCCTTGGGAAGCTCTGCCTCCTGGACCTCCGCCAAAGGCTCGCCTTTGGAAACCATCCATGGGAGTCTTATTTGGATGAGGTCCAGAAGCGCGGGGCGGCGCCCAGTACTTTCTTCCTTCAGCCGATCGCCAGAGGTAATCGCCACGATGGGGTTGAGCCAACACGAAAACCAGGCTGAACTCGCCCCTCTGAAAGTTTCCGGCCCCCACCCGTTCGCGCCCAGACTTCCTGGGCGTTTCGCGTGACACCATGCCGGACAGGGAGAAATGCCATGCCATTCTACGAAAAAGGCGACGTACGCCTCCATTACGCGGAGGCCGGTTCCGGCTTTCCCATGCTGATCATCCCCGGCGGTGGACTGAATTCCACCATGGGCTTCCTCACCGGCAGCGCGCCGTTCAACCCGGTCGAGACGTTCAAAAGCGAATATCGCTGCATCACCATGGATCTGCGCAACGCCAATGGCGGCCAGTCCTCTGGCCCGCTGGAGATCGACCGGCCCTGGGACACCCACACCGACGACCAGCTTGGCCTGATGGATCATCTGGGCATCAAACAGTTCCTGGTGATGGGTTTTTGCATCGGTGGTCCTTTCATCTGGAACATGCTGCGCCGCGCGCCCGAGCGCGTCGCCGCCGCCGTGCTGGTGCAGCCCAGTGGATTCCGTCCGGAGATGCCGGATCTGTTTCACAGCAACAACATGACCGGCTGGGGTCCGGCACTCTGCGCGCGCAGGCCCGACATCACGATGCCGATGGTCGATGCCTTCCTGACCAAAATGTATCGCGCCAATCCCGATTTCGTGCTGACTGTGACACGGGATTTCGTGCGCTCCTGCCAGACACCCGTTCTGGTGCTGCCGGACGACGTTCCGGCGCATCCCTACGCCGTGGCCCTGGAATCCGCGCGTCTGGCGCCGAACTCCGAGATGACCTTTTATCCCTGGAAGGAGCCGAAAGACCTGCTGCCCCTGGCGGTGCGCCATGTGCGCTCCTTCCTGCGGGCGCATCGGCCCATGACGGACACGCGTTGAAACGAAAGCGGTCCCCATGAAGGGGAACGGCGGAGATCAGCACCGCCGCTCCCCGTTACAAGGCGATGGTTTCGTCATGGCCGTTTCCATGACCCCTGCCCTGACCACCTCATTGAACATCCAGCCTTCATCCGCGTTCATCCTCTCCCAAAAAACGTGTCTCTTCCCCACACCGGCGATGAGTACGGACCCGCCGGCCGCGCCGCTTGTTGTCCACGGCCATCCGGTCAATGATGGCGCCCAACGGGAGGCAACAAGTGATGCGCATTGGCTTTGTCGGCACCGGGACGATGGGAACCCCGATCGCGGGCTGCCTGATCCGCGCCGGCCACGCGCTGTCCGTGTATGACCACCGCCCGGAAGCCACCGCCGCCCTGTGCGCGCAAGGCGCGACATACGCCGAAAGCGCCTTCGCCGCGGCGCGCGGCAATGATGTGGTGTTCACCTCTCTCCCCGGCCCCGCGGAGTTCGAGGCGGCCATGCTGGCGCCACAAACCGGCATCCTCGCCGGATCGCGGCCAGGCGCCGTGCATATCGATCTGACAACCAACGCGCCGAAAACCATCGCCCATGTCGCGGAACTCTGCCGCGCTCGGGGAGTGGAGCTGATCGACGCGCCGGTTAGCGGCCGTCCCCCCGCGATGACCGTGATGATCGGCGCCAGCGAGGCCGCGTTCACCCGCTGCCGCCCATTGTTCGAGACAATCGCCGCCAATGTCTTTCATGTTGGTCCGAGTGGCGCCGGGGCAACCGCCAAGCTGGTGACGCAATATCTGGGCTACACCAATTTCATCGCCGCGATCGAGGGGATGCTCATCGCGGCCAAGGCCGGGATCGACATCGAGACACTGGCGAAGATCGTGCCGGTCAGCGCCGGACAAAGCCGGATTTTTGACAACATCGCGCGCGGTGTGTTTCCGGGCACGTTCGCGGCGGGCGGCACGCTCGACATCGTCGCCAAGGATGTTGAACTGGCCTGTCAACTCGCGCGTGACGCCGGTGCTCCGGCGGCTTTGGGCGCGCTCGCCTCCGATATTTACAAGCGCGCTCAGGCGCGAGGCTGGGGCCAGGAGGG
>JAYVCG010000284.1:0-5799 GCA_043750075.1 Acetobacteraceae bacterium
ACGGCGCCCCCGCCCTCGGCCAGCGCGGTGGCGACGGCGCGTTCGTGCCCCTCGTTCCAGAACAGCATCGCGACCGCCGAGGGGACGAGCAGGAACCCGACCGCGAGGCGTGGCCCGGCGTGTTTGGGGGGCGGGGGGGTCATGGGGTGTGGCGTTTGATGTCCGCGTCGAATTGCGCCAGGTCCTTGGGTAATTGCGCGTTATCCGGCGACAGTCGTATCAGCCGCGCGACGATCTCCCGTCCCCGCCGGAACTTGTCGAGGGCGTGGTCTGTCGCGCCCTGTCGCGCTTCAAGCATGGCCATTTTCCCAAAACTCATCGCGAGATCGCGCTGCCACTCCGCGTTGCCGGGGTCCGCCCTGGCCAGCGTCCCGGCGATCGCGAGCCCCGCCTGGAAGCTGGCCAGCGCCGCCGCCAGATCGCCCTGGTCGCTCAGCACATCGCCGATACTGTTGTGCGAGACGGAGAGGTCGCGTTGCCGGTCAGCATTTCCAGGTTCCGCTTTGACCAGCCGCTCAGCGGCGGCGCGGCTTTGGCGAAACGCCTCCATCGCGGGAGCAAGCGCGCCCGTGGTCACGCACAGATCGCCCAGGCCGATCCAGTCCCATACGCGATCCGGGTCCAGCGCGAGCAGTTTCCGCAGCGTGGTTTTGGCGCCTTCATGATCGTAGGACAGTCGCTTGACGGCGGCCTGTTCTTCCAGCAGCGGGATGAGCCGTTGTCGCCGCGCTGTTTCTTCCTCGGCGATTTTGTCCGCCAGGAGGGCATCGGCGCCCGCGGTGTCCAACGCCCCCAGTCTGGCGCGGGCGGCGCGGATCGTAGCGTCGATGTCCGCGCCGTCGTTGGAGGGCGCGACCGTCCGCCGCGCGCGTTCCAGGATCGCCTCGACCGCCTCACCGGCCTTCACGCGAATTTCGTCGAGGGTCAGAGTGTCCTGGCCGAGATGCGTGAACAGCGGCACCAGCACGGACGGATCGACGCCCTTGTCGCGGGCGATTGCCTCCATTACCTCCCGGTGCCGCCGCGCGTTACCGTCCTCCATGGCGTCGAGTCGCGCGCCGTGCCGTGCCGCGTGATCCAGCAGCGCGGCGGTGTCCAGCCGCAATGCCTCCAGCTTCGGCGCCAGCCCAGAAACGGCGGCGCCAAGCGCGCCCAGGCGCGTGGTCAGGAAAGCCGCCTGGGCACGGGGGTTTTTTTCAGCGCCTCCCGCACGAAGGCCTGGAAGACGATGGCCCAGCCGGGGTGGTCCGGCGTTTCGCCGAAGAACTGAGCGCGGAAATCCGCCGGTGCCTCGCTTTGCCCCCTGGCCGCCGCGCCCGCCACCAGATCGTTCCACACCTGGAGTTCGGCGGTTCGCAGCACCGCGCGCAGCGTCTCCGGCGCGCGGGAAGCGAGGATGCGGTCGAGGTCGGTTTCCAGTTCGGCCGACAGCGCCTCATTGGCGCGCAGTTTCAGGTCGGCGTTCGCGCCCAGTGTGCCGTGCAGCGCCTTCGTGGCCGCGTCGATGAAGGGTGGCACGCGGGCGGAGCGGTGGTCGAGCGCCGCGTCCTCCGCCTCCTGCCGGTAGGCGCCCAGAAGCACGAGGCTGGTGGTCAGTTCCGCCAGACGCAGCGCGCGTTCCAGATCGTGGTTGCGCGGCACCGTTCCGGTCCAGGCGCGCAGCCGGGCCTGAACGTCTTCCAGCACAGCCTTGCCGGCGCCGTCGAACAGCAGCTTCTCGGCGGATTCCAGTGCCTTGATCGCAAGATCAGCGCCGGCCACGAGACCAGAGCCAACAATGGCGATACTGAGAAGACCCATGGTTCACGCGCTCCTCGTGAGGTCTGACGATAGCGGGGCGCGGCGATGCGGGCCAGTGGAACCGTCGGGGGCGTTGGGAACAAAGACAGTTTTTCACCACGGAGGACGCGGAGAACCACGGGAGGGCACGGAGGTTCTTACCGTGTCATCACGGGTCCGGGCGCGGGATGGGCCGCGTAATGGCACCACAAAGACACAAAGACACAAAGTCTGACCGGCGCGCGCGGGGCGGGATGCTCTGGTTTCCTCCACACAAAATCGTTCCCGCGTCCCAGGACGGGAGCAGCCGCGGCGCGTGTGCCAGAAGAAACAAGAGATTCACCTGAGAGAAAGCCGGAGTCTCAGAATCGTTTGCCCCTGACTGGTTCCGATCCAGGGGAGAACGGAAAGTTTCATCTGTGTTCATCTGTGGTTCCATTCTTCCAGGCACTGGAATCTGGTGATGGTATCGAAATGGAACCACAGATGAACACAGATGACGCGGAGACAGCGGCTGTGACCCTTGCAAGGACATGCGGGTCGCGGCGCGCGTGAATTCAGTCAAACAGGCTGTCAGAGCTTCTCCGCGAAAGGCCCGCGTGCATCCCTGGCGCCACGACACGTATCCCGCGGCTGGAGGGACGCGCGATCCCTCGCCCGTTCCGCTTCTCTGGGTCTCTGAATCTCTGGGCTGTCCCAGAATAAAATCTTGCTGAGCCCATCAAGGTTCCCGCCCCATCCGGGGAACCACCCGCCATGCGGCTGACCGGCCCATCAGCCCACACACGGGGAAACAGCCAAAGCCCAGACCAAAAAGCCTCGCGAACGCGCCAGCCCCTCCACATGCGCCCGCTTCGTGCCTTCGTGCCTTTGTGGTGCATTTTGCTCACGCCCCGCCAGCACCGCCGCCGGATCAGACGCACACGGCCTGCCCAGCCTGACACACCCGCGCATCCAGCATGATCCCGCTCCGTGCCCTCCGGTGATCCTCCGCGTCCTCCGCGTTGAAAAAGCCGCCCGTTCCACCCCCGCGACGGCGGCCACATCACTCCCCGCCGCCACCGCCGCCGCTGTCTCCCCCGCCGCCGCCCCCGCAGCCACAGCACCCGCCATCTCCGCCTTGAACCCAGGCGGGCCGGAGGATACATGCGGCGGATGAACGCTGCGTCCCCCGGATCGTGCCCCTGCGGCAGTGGCCTGCGCGCGGAGCGGTGCTGCGCCTTGCAGCCCGCCGCCCTCGCCCCGGCCGAGGCCACCCGCCACCTCGTCCCGCTGATCGAACGCGCCGCGCAGGCCTGGCAGCGGGGCGAGAAGGACAGCGCGGCGCGATTGTGCCTCGACGTGCTGGAACTCGCCCCCGACCGGCCCGGCGCGTTGTCGATCTTGTATACGATCCGTAAGGAACAAGGCCGCTCCGCCGCCGCCGAGGCGCTGCTCCGCCGCCTGGTGCGGTTCGAGCCCAACAATTTCGACGCCACCAACGAACTCACCCTCCTCCTCCTCTCCCGCGGCGCCCTGGGCGAGGCGGAGATCCACGCCCGCGACGCCGTCCGCATCGCCCCGCGCAATCCCCAGGCGCACAACCTGATGGGCATGATCATGACGGAGGCGCAGCGGCCGCGGATCGGGGAATATCATTACCGTCAGGTGCTCGGCCTGACCGGAACGCGCGACGCGATCGTGCTGGCCAACCTCGCCTGGTGCCTGAAAAACCAGGGACGGATGGAGGAAGCCCGCGCACTCTATGAGGAATCCACCGCCGCCGCCCCCGGCATCCGCGAAACGTTACTGGGATGGGCACGGCTGGAAGAAGCTGACCGGAATTTCACCGCCGCGCTGGAGAAGATCGACCGGCTGGAGGCGTCGTTCCCCAACGATCCCGGCGCCCAGTTGACCCGCGCCGTCGTACTGGGCCGCCTGAAACGCCATGACGAGGCGCTGACATTACTTGACCAGACCGTTCCGGATTCCATCCCTTCTGATCAAACCCGCCCCGTTCTCTTGAGTCTCGGCCCCACCGAACTCTCCGAAAAAGGCCGCCTCCTCGACCAGCTCCACCGCCACGACGAAGCCTGGGCTTGTTTCACCGAGGGCAAGCGTCTGGCGCGGGAGATCAGCGGCAACCTTTATCTCGACGCGCCCGCCAAAGAAACGATCGACCGGCTGACCGGCTTCTTCACCGCCGGACGCCTGAGTATCCTGCCAAGGGCTGGCGTGCGCGCCGATGTGGCCCAACCCATCTTCGTACTGGGCTTTCCCCGCTCCGGCACGACGCTGGTGGAACAAACCTTGTCGGCGCACCCCATGATCTCGGCCGGCGACGAACTGCCGCTGATCAACGACATCGGCGCCATCATGCCGCGCATGTTGAACAGCCCGCTGTCCTACCCCGAGGCGCTGGCCGAACTATGGATGGGCGATCAGCGCGACGGGCTGGACAATCTGCGCGATTATTATCTGCAAAAAGCCGCGCAGATGGGCGCCACCAAACCGGGCGTGCCCTGGTTCACCGACAAGATGCCGTTGAACGAAACGCATCTGGGGCTGATCGCGCTGCTGTTCCCCGCCGCGCCGTTGATCCATGTCATCCGCCATCCGCTGGACGTGATGCTGTCGGCGATGGCCAATCATTTCACCCACGGTTTCTTCTGCGCCAGCGCGCTGGAAACCGCCGCGCTGCATTACGTCCGCGTGATGGATCTGCTCACCCATTACCGCACCGAGATGGCGTTGCGCTATTTGCCCATCCGTTACGACGCCATGGTGACGGCGCAGGAAACCTCCGTCCGCGCCATCCTGGATTTCATCGGCGCGCCCTTCGATGAACGCTGCCTGCGTTTCCACGAAAATCGCCGTCATGCCCGCACCGCCAGCTATGCGCAGGTCACGGAACCGCTGTACGGCCATTCCTTGTATCGTTACAAACATTATCGCCGTCATCTGGAGCCGGTGATCCCCATTCTCCGCCCGGTCATCGAGCGTCTGGGCTACACCGTTGACTGACATTCCCGTGCCGTTGGAGGACGTGCTCGCCCTCGCCACCCGTCTCGACGAGCAAAAGGACCACGCCTTCGCCGACCGGTTGTTGCTGCGCGCCCTTGAAGCCGCGCCGGATCATCCGGACGCGCTGCATCTGTCCGGCATCGCCGCCTTCCGCCTTGGCCGCCAGGAGGAGGCGCGGGAAAAACTCGAACGCGCCATCGCGTCTGGCGGCGATGTGCAGTTATACTTTCGCAACATCTCCGAGGTTTACCGCGCGCTTGGCCGCCTCGACGACGCGCTGGACGCGGCACGACGCGCCGTCGCGCTGGTCCCGGACGATCCGGCCGCGCTGCACAATCTCGCGGTCATCCATTACCATCGCCTGGAAACCGGCGCCTGCATCGCCGCCGCCGAACGCGCCCTGACGCTCGCGCCTTCCATGCCCGGCCCGCATTTCCAGCTCGCCGAGGCGCTGCTGCTGCGCGGTGAATGGGAACGCGGCTGGCACGAATACCAATGGCGCTTCGAACTGCCCGGCAACGCCCCGCTGATGCCGCCCACCACCCAGCCGCGCTGGGATGGCACGCCTTTCGCGGACGCAACGCTGCTGCTCATCGCCGACCAGGGTTTTGGCGATGTCATCCATTTCAGCCGCTATCTTCCCTGGGCTGCTCAGCGATGTCCGGCCATCGCCATCGCCTGCGATCCCGCGATGAAGCCGTTACTGAAACAAATTTGCCCGGCGGCGCATGTCTTCAGCGAATGGCACGAATGTCCTCCGTTCCGCGCCTTCCGCGCCTTGTCCGGCCTGCCCGGTCCGCACGGCACGACGCCGGAGACCGTGCCAGGCCGCGCCCCCTACCTGCGCGCCGATCCGGCCCATGCGGCGGCATGGAAACACCGTCTCGACGCCCTGCTCCCCGCGCGATCCCGCCGCGTCGGCATCGTCTGGGCCGGGCGTCCGGCGCACAGCAACGACCGCTGGCGCAGCGCCAGCCTCGCCGCCTTCGCCCCCCTGGCCGCGGTGCCGGGCGTGGC
>JAYVCG010000285.1:0-11020 GCA_043750075.1 Acetobacteraceae bacterium
CGCATCGACGTGGCCTATGACCTCGCTTTCCTGTTGATGGATCTGGAGCACCGGTTTGGCCGGCCCGCCGCCAGCCGGGTGCTGAACCGCTACGTGGCACGCACCGGAGATGCCGGTCTGCTCGCCGGTCTGCCGGTGTTCCTGTCATTACGGGCGATGATCCGCGCCCATGTCGAGGCGCGGTCCGGCCACGCGGAGCAGGCTACCGCTTATCTGCGCGCCGCCACGGGGTATCTGGCGCCGCGCCCGCCCGTCGTGCTGGCGATTGGCGGAGTACCGGGTACGGGGAAATCCACCCTGGCCCGTGCTCTGGCCCCTTTTCTGGGCGCGGCGCCGGGCGCGTTGATCGTGCGCAGCGATGAAATCAGGAAACGCCAGCATGGCGTGGCGCCGGAGCAACGCCTGCCCGCGAGCGCCTACACATCACGGAAAAGCGCCGCGGTGTTCGATGAACTCGCGGCACAGGCGGCAATCGCGGCCAAAGCCGGACATGCGGTGATCGCCGACGCGACCTTCATGAACCTGGAACACCGGGCGATGGCCGCGCGGGCCGCGGCTGAGGCCGGAGTGCCGTTCGTGGGGCTCTGGCTGCAAGCACCGCCCGCCGTGCTGGAACACCGCATCGCCGCGCGCACCGGGGATGCCTCCGACGCGACGGTTCCGGTGCTGCGCTCCGCCCTGGCCCATGATCCGGGCGCGCGGGACTGGCACACTCTGGATGCCACCGATGGCGCGCGGGCCCTCGCCCTGGCGAAGACACTCGTGCGCTCCCATATTGTGTTCTGAGGCAAACGCAATGCAGAGTTGCGCCTCGCGAGGACAGCAAGACGGCTGACCTGGCGAGGGACGAACAGGAAAGGACCAGACCATGGCCATCCGTAAAATTCTGCTGCCGCTGACCGGCACCGCCGCCGGAGAAGCGGCGCTGACCACGGCGCTGAGCATCGCCAACCGGTGGAACGCGCATGTCACCGCGCTGCACGTCCGCGTCGATAGCCGCGACGTGGCGCCTCTGGCGGGGGAGGGCCTGTCGGGGGCGATGATCGAGGAAATGATGTCCGCCACGGAGAAGGAAAGCAGCGACCGCGCCCATGCCGTGCGCTCGATGTTCGAGCGGTTCGTGGCGCGTCAGAACGTCACGGTGCGGGAAGCGCATTTCGGCCTCGACCACGCCACCGCCAGTTTCGCCGCCGTCACCGGGCGGGAGGAAGACATCGTGGCGCAACAGGCGCGGCTCGCGGACCTGACGGTGGTGCCGCATCCGGACGCGGGGGAGGATGTGTCCTCGTCGGACGCGCTGCACGCGGTATTGTTCGATTCCGGGCGTCCGGTGCTGATCGCGCCGCAAAAGCCGATGGAGCAAATCGGCATGCGGGTCTGTCTCGCCTGGAACGGCACGGCGGAGTCGGCGGAATCGGCGTTGTCGGCGATGCCCTGGATGATGCAGGCCGAGGCAGTGCGTATTCTGTCCGCCGATGGGTATCAGCGCCGCGGGCCCGCCGCGCCGGAACTGGCGGCGTATCTGGCGTTGCACGGGGTCACCGCCGATATCGTGATGTTCCCCTCCATCCGCAATTCCGTCGGCGCCGGACTGATGGAGGCCGCGCGTCAGTTCGGCTGCGATCTGTTGTCGATGGGGGCGTATTCGCATTCACGTCTGCGGCAGTTGATTTTGGGCGGCGTGACGCGGCATGTGCTGGAGACGTCAACAATCCCGGTGATGATGACACGGTGATCCGGATGGCTTTTTAAAAAGCACCGATCTGTACCGCGTTCGCGCGAAAATCCGTGAAGTCCTGTTCGGGGAACCGCGCTTGAACGGAGACTCGCTTTCACCGGCGTTCTGGGTGAAGGCCGGCCTCCGTTCCACCGGTCAAACGCGGTTCCCTGAAGACAGTCTCACGGATTTTCGCGCGAACGGAGCATATCCCATGGTGATTTTCCCATCACACTCCAAAAATCGCCTGACGCACGTTAACGACTTCCCCTTCCGCCACCGCATCGGCCGCCACCGTTGACCCACCCGCCGAAGACTCGCGAATTGTGAACGGCGTATCGCGCAGTTCCCAGAACTTTCCTTGCCCCCACACCGCGACCCCGCCGCCCATGTCATCCGCGTACCAGCCATCATGCACGAGCACGACAGTGAGACCGCGCGCGCGCGCCGCCTCCGGATCACCCTCACAGAAAAAATCATGTGTTCCGCCCGAGGCCAGAGCCGGCGTGCGCCGCGCCAGCTTCAGAGTGAAATCCGCGCCGGAAGGCGTTTCGCCATGATTACGAACAATGAACATCATCGGCGTGCCTCCCGCGTGAAGGAAGCGACCGTTTCAACGAACGCGGCGGGCTGCTCCAGTTCCGGATGATGCCCGGCGTCCGCGATCAGGCTGAACGTGGCGCCTGGAATGAGCGCGGCGTAAGCCCGTCCATAGTCCGGCGTGACGACCCGGTCCGATCCGCCCCAGATCAGGCGCGTGGGCACGCTGATGCGATGCAGCCAGTGTTTCAGTTGAGGATTGTACATGTGCGGCCGCCACGCATAAAGACACAGGGAATCCCAGTTCCGCGCGAGCGTGATCATTTCCTGATCCGACATCGCCTCGCTGATCGTTGCCTGCCAGCCAAGCCCGTACACACCCGGCGGGCGGCGGGCCGGATCGTGCCAGCTTCGCCGGTTGAGTTCGTGGGGATCGGTGTTGAAGAAATGCGCGATGTCCCGTTCCTCGCGGCCGCCGATTTTAATGCCCACCGGATCGACCAGCACGAGGCGGCCAAGTTTTTTTGGATTGGCCACGGCCAGTTCCGCCGCGATCCAGCCGCCAAAGGAAAATCCGATCACCGTGACATCATCCGAGGGCATTGCGTCAAGCACGGCCAGATACAGATTGACCAGATCGTACATCGTATCGAAATCGGGCGGCAGCGCCGAGGCGCCGAAGCCGGGATGGGAGGGCGCGATCACCTCGCCCAGAGCCGCGAGACCGTTCAGGAACGCCGCGTCCGGATGGACCGGGTTGACGCCGTGGATCAGCAGGATCGGAGGGCCGGAGCCACGGCGCGGCGTCTCCAGCGTGAACGGCCCCACGCGCAGCATGGTCATTGAGCCGCCACCCGCGCGGTGAGATCCAGAGGCATGTCGAGGTCCACGGGTCCGAGGCCCTGTAACTGGGGCAATACTTCCCTGGCCGTGAGGGAAAAGCTTTTCATCGCCTCGGCGTGGGTCACCAGTCCCTGGCGGGTCATCATGATGATGCGGCCGACGCCGCCGACGCGCTGGCGCAGTTCCTTGATCTGACGCACCACGGTATCGGGATTGCCGCAGAACATCTGGCCCTGGCGGATCAGCGCCTCAACCGAAAGATCGGTGGGGCGTTTGGAGGCGCCGGCCCGCCAGGCGGCGGGGGTCAGCTCGGGCGGGAGCTGGCCGGGCAGGAATTTCGCCATTTGCGGGGCGCTTTTGATGCTGACGGTCAGGAACCAGGGGATTTTCTGGCCGATGCGGAACGCTTCCTCATCGGTGTCGCCAACATAGCAGAACGCCATGTAGGAGAAGCGGTCCTCGCCGGGAGGGGGCAAACCGGCCCCGGCGCGGGCGGTCTTGTAGGCGTTGAAGGCCGTGCGGGTGCGGTCGTAGCCACCGAACAGCAGCGTGTTGACGAACCCCCGGCGGCCAAGTTCGGCGCAGGTGGGCAGATCGCTGGTGGCGGCCCAGAATTCGGGCCGGGGTTTTTGCCAGGTACGCGGCCAGACATTGACATGGGCGTGGGTGAAGAATTTTCCCTCCCAACTGAAGGGGCCGTCATGCGTGGTGAGGGATTTCTCGATCAGGTCGATCGCTTCCCATTCCCGCTCGCGGATGCGCATCGGGTTGGCGTCGCCCGAAACCATTTCCGTGGCGCCGGATTTGACGAAGCCGATATCCAGCCTTCCGCGCGAGATCACGTCGATCGTGGCGTATTCCGTCGCCACGCGCACCGGATCGGGCCGCACGGTGATCAGCGTGCCGAGGGACAAAATACGGGATTTTTTCGTCAGGCTGGCGACGATGCCGGTGATGACCGGGCTCGCGGCCCACAGATTGTTGATGCCGGAATGATGCTCATTGGTGACGATGTGCAGGCCGAGGTCGTCGCAATGGCGGTATTCCTCCCAGATTTCGTCATAGAGACCAGCGGCGATCTCCGGCTCGCAGTATTTGCTGGGCAGGCTGGCGCGGACGGAGGGAGCGGCGTCGAGCACCTCGGCGGGAACGAACGGATAGGGGTTCTCGCAATGGTTCCAGAGTTCCATGTCCATGGTCTTGGTTCCTCGATGGGGGCCTGGTTCCTCAATGGATACTGACGACGTCTTCCAGAGGTTTACGCGCGGTTTCCGGCGCCAGGAACAGGAAAATGAACGCCGCCGCGAAGGTCATCAGCATCGGGAAAATAAAGCCGGTGGAAATATGGTCAAGCCGGTTTTGGGCGATCAGCGGCGGAATGGCGGGGGCGAAGCTGACGCCGAAACAGCCAGGCAGTGACGCCAAGCTCCTGGAGGATCATCGGCATGGACAGGCTGATCGCGCGCGTTGCCTCGCCAGGGAACACGTTGCACGGGAAAGTCGGCGCGATGATGAACACGACATGGGTTTTGGTCATGCGGGCGTCTTTTGTCGCGTCATGCGGCCTGGGAGTCTGGTCTCGTTGCTTATCCGAGACGGCGGCGGTACAGCGCGATCAGGCGCTCCCAGTGCCGTTCGGCGCCGGGCTGGTCGTAACACCAGCGTTGCGGGAAGGCGAAACCGTGATGCACGGCGGGGTACATTTCCAGTTCGCCCGCGTTGCCGGAGGCGTCGAACAGGGTTTTCAGTTCGGCCACCATCGGCGGGGGCGCCAGTTCATCGTGCTCGGCGCAGGCGATGTAGAGTTCGCCTTTGGCTTTTCCCAGCGTGAGATGCGGGCTTTCAACCGCCTCCGACACCAGCCAGGTACCGTAGAAGGACGCGGCGGCGGCGACGCGGCCGGGATAGCGCGCGGCGGCGGCGAGGGAATAAGGGCCGCTCATGCAGTATCCGTGGGTTCCCACCGGGCCGGGTTTCGCGGCGGACTGGGTATCGGCGTACGCGATCATCGCGGCGACGTCGTCCATCACCGGGGGAATGGTCATTTTCGTGCGCACGGCGCGCATGCGGGCCTGCTCGGCACTGCCTTTCGTCGTGACATCGGGGCCGTACATCGTGTCGCGGCCGGCGCGGTAATAGAGATTGGGCAGCATCACGTAATAGCCCACCGTGGCCAGGCGGCGGGCCATGTCGCGCAGTTCGCCGCGAATGCCGGGGGCGTCCATCAGCATCAGTATGGGAGGATGCGCGCCGCGATCCGGGTGGACGATGAAGGTCTCCATCGCGCCGTCGTTGGTGGCGATGTCCAGTGTTTGTTCGTGCACGGTGGTTCCTTTTTGGTCAGGTCAGGCAAGTGCCAGGGCTTCGCCCAGAACCCCACCAGGAGGCGCTGCCTCCTGGACCTCCGCGTCGTGCCTTGGCACGCTGCGCGTGACGGGCTCGCCCTTGGAACCACTCCATTGGAGCGCGGTCCAGGGACCAGGTCCCTGGCGGGTTTCAGGGCAGAGCCCTGACGCTTCAGTGCAACCCGTAAAACTTCATGGCGCTCCCCGCCATGATCTGCCGCTTCGTCTCCGCCGAGGCATCGCTCAGCAACCCCCGCACCATGTCCGGCGCCCCCGGAAAAAATCCGTCCGGATGCGGATAATCCGTCGCCCACAAAATCTTGTGCGGACCAATATGCTCGGCCAGCACCCGCAAACTCGTCTCCACCGGCTCGAACGCCACCCAGCAATTACGCTCGAACAATTCACTGGGCCGCATCGACAAACCGGAATCGTTGAACCCGACATCGTCATAATGCCGGTTCATGCGATCCAGCCAGGGCGCCACCCAGCCGCCGCCGGATTCCAGGAAACCCACGCGCAGTTTGGGATGCCGGTCCGCGACACCGCCCCAGATGACCGCGAGACAGGCCATCATCATCTCCATCGTATGCGAAACGATGTGCCGCGCGCCGCGCCCCTCGAACCGGTCCGTGCCCACCTGTGGCATGCCCGCGCCCGCGCCCTCATGAAAACACACGGACATGTCGAGATCTTCCGCGGCGGACCAAAAGCGGGCATATTCCGGCTGGTCGACCATCTTCTGACTGTAAGGATTGGGCCGGATGAACGCGGCCTTCATGCCAAGCTTCTCCCGCGCGAACTTCATTTCCGCGATGGCATGATCGACGGATTGCAACGGGATCATCGCCACCCCAAACAGACGGTCTGGATACGGCTTGCAGTAATCCGCGAGCCATCGATTGTACGCATTGGCCACGGCGGCGGCGAGCGCCGGGTCTTTCACCGCGCCACAGAACAAACCGATGCTGGGGAACAGGAACGCGGCGTCGATGCCGTCCAGGTCCATGTCGGGAATGCGGGCATGCGGATCGAAGCCGCCCTTGCGGCCTTGCTCGTATTCCATCGTGTTGTCCACGACGATGCCATCTCGCGCGCCCACGGCGCCGATCGCGCCTATGCCTTTCTTGCTGCCGAGGATCTGCTCCTCCACCAGCAGGCGCTCCTTACCGTCACTGTCGCGGATCAGACGCGGCGCGCGGTCGCGGAATTTGGGATCAATATAGTCATCCCAAAGCGACAAAGGTTCCAGGATGTGGCCGTCGGCGTCGATCACATGATACGCACGGGTCATGGCACGTTCCTTTTCTTGTTTTGGCGGCTGGCTTCTCAACGCCCTCCAAGCGTCGCACCATGAACCCTCAAGAGCAAGTCCGGGAATCCGTCAGGGCAAACGCGGCTCATCCACCGGCTCCCGCAAGAACCGTTCGACCAGCGCCATCGCCCCCTCTCGTTTCGCATTGGCCTGGGCTCGTTGCTGATTGCGCGCGCCGGAGGTCAGATAAAACCGTTCGTACAACTCGACCCGTGAGGCCAGCGCGGTTCCGGCGTAATCCCACGCCAGACGGAACAGACGGATGCGCCGTTCCGCGCTCGTGCCATTGGCGCCGTGCAAATATTTGTCGATATAAGGCCGCAGATCGGTGTTGTTCATCATGCTCCAGGTCGGTGTCGCCAGCAGATTATGTGAGCCCAGAAGCTTGATGATCTCATTGGCGCGGGGCATCCAGAAGGGCATCGTCGCGCGCAACGCGGACAGCGGCGCGGCGTCGGGAAACCACACGCCATCGCCCCATTCCGTGGGATGATCTTCGGCGTTTTGCACGGCGGCGCGGGCGAGTTCGGCGTAACTCCACAACTCCCCAAGCATTTGTTGCGCCACCGGGCTTTTATCGCCGATCGCCTCCGTCATCGCGGTGGCGAGACCCCAGGCGAATTCCAGCTTGGTCGAGGCGCGCACCATGGTTTGCTGCATGACGTTCGGATTCCAGCTCCGCGTCATCACCTGATTGTAGACCTTCGCGTTGCCATCGATGAACAACCGGTCGCGCGGGATTTCCACGTCGTCGAAGATCAGGAACGCGTCCTGTTCATCGAAACGGGATGATAACGGATGGTCGAAGCGGTTGGCGGTGCCGGCGACGCTGTCGCGGCAGATGAATTTCAGGCCCGGCGTGGCCATCGGAATGCAGAACGACACCGCGAACTTATCGCCATCCTCCGGCACGGGCCGTCCCGGATACACCGCCAGTTCATCGGCGAACGGCGCCAGAGTGGACAGAATCCGCGCGCCGCGCACGATGATGCCATGCTCGGTGTCACAGATTTTGTGCAGGATGACGGCGTTTTCCTTGCCGGGGATTTCATCCCTCGCTTTGTCGATCGTCGGGTGGATCAGGGTGTGGGTCAGGCAGATGTCGTTGCGGCGCAGGAATTTCTGATACTCCACCTGACGCGCCGCGCCCGCTTCGTTGCCGTGCTCCGCCCATTCATGCGCGCAGCCGGCGAAACCGGCATAGGTCACGTTCATGTAATCCGGCGTGCGTCCCATCACGCCCACGGTATGTTCGGAAATGCGCCGCAGGCCGCGATGGCGCCGTTTCAGATCCTCGGGGGAGCGGGGGATCATGTGGCTGACATTGATAAGCTCGCCGGTTTCCGGATCGGGGAACAGGCAATCCTCCGGCGCCTCGTATTGCAGATCGAACACCGCGGCGAGGCCGTGCGCCGCGCCCGAGAAGGCCGGGTGCGTCACGACATCGGTGACCTTGTCGTTACCAACCCAGATGTCGCGGCCGTCTTTCAGTCCGCGCAGCAGTTCGGCGCCCGTGCGAGCCGGCATTGTTTTTTCTCCCCTGGATTGCGGTGGCATACTGGCAAAGCCGGGTTGTTTCCGGAAGGCTTCTGCCGCGAAGCCAAGGGCGTCCCTTCTGGCGTCAACGCTTTCCCTGTGTCTCGGTCCGCGTCACCACGGAGGCAGCGGAGGAACGGAGCACGTGGAGAGCACGTCCACGCCGCGGCAGCGGCCAAATCTCCGTGTGCTCCGTCCCTCCATTACCTCTGTGATGAAGCGGGCATGGCGACTGGCACGGGCATCGCGGGA
Organism: Acetobacteraceae bacterium; assembly: GCA_043750075.1. Lineage (GTDB taxonomy): Bacteria > Pseudomonadota > Alphaproteobacteria > Acetobacterales > Acetobacteraceae > Rhodopila. The sequence goes on from JAYVCG010000285.1 coordinate 8,549, forward strand.
ACCATGCCGGCTCGCGCGGCCAGCGTTTTCAGGAAGTATCATTCCGATGATCCCGATTGCCGCGCCCGCGTGACCCCCATACAAACGCCTGGCTTACCCCGGAGATCATGCTCATGCGGCGACTGGCGATTGTGCTCCTCGGCCTGATCTTCACCACGCCACTGGCCGCCGCCACCAAGGACACCGCGGCGAAACCCGCCCTCAACAGTTGCACGGCCCTGGCCTCCCCCCCCGAACGCGCCACGCCAAAATCCCCCGAGGAACCAGCCGACGCCAAACCCTCCGGCTTCACCCCAGGCGAGGTCTGGAGCGACGGCGCCGTCACGGTTGGCGGCGTGAAAATCGCCTACTGCGCCGCCGCCGGAACCCTGGTGGTACACCCGAAGGGCTGGGACGACGCGGCGGCCAAGGAAGAAACCCCCGGTAAACCCGCCGCCGATGGCGCCACGAAAAATCCTTCCGCCGAAGCCTCGATGTTCTACGTCGCCTATTTCCGCCGGGACGCGGCGGGCGGCCCGCGGCCGATCACCTTTCTGTTCAACGGCGGCCCAGGATCGGCTTCAGTGTGGCTGCACATGGGGGCGTTTGGTCCGAAACGGGTCGAGACCGCCAACGCGCGGCACAGCGCGCCCCCGCCCTACCGCCTCGTGAACAACGATCAGAGTTTGCTCGATGTGAGCGACCTCGTGTTCATCGACGCGCCCGGCACCGGCTTCAGCCGCATCGCCGGTGAGGACAAGGAAAAATCCTTCTACGGCGTCGATGAGGACGCGCATGCCTTCGCCGAGTTCATCACCGCGTTCCTGTCCAAATACAAACGCTGGAACGCGCCCAAATATCTGTTTGGCGAAAGTTATGGCACGACCCGCGCCGCGGTGCTGGTCAGACGGTTGCAGGACGATCCGGGCGTGGACTTCAACGGCATCATCATGCTGTCGCAGGTGCTCGCGTATAATTTCTACCCGGACAATCCCAAAACCGCGCCGGGTAACGACCTGCCGTATCAACTGGGGCTGCCCACCTACGCGGCCACCGCCTGGTATCACAACCAGCCCGCCGACAAACGCTCCACCGACGTGCCGCCCGCCCTGCTGGCCGAGGTGGAGCGGTTCGCCATGGGCGAGTACGCCATGGCCATGGCGGCGGGCAGCAGCCTGGACACGGCCACGCGTGACACAATCGCGACGAAACTGAGCACCTACACCGGGCTGTCCGCCGATTACTGGCGGTACGCCGACCTCCGCGTGGGCGTGGATGAATTCCGGCAGGAATTGCTGCGGGGCCGCGGCCTCATCGTCGGTGCGTCGGACACACGATTCTCGGGACACGCGCTGGACCGGATGAGCAAGAAAGCCGGGCACGATCCGACTGACGCTGCCATCGCCTCGCCCTATGTGTCGAGCTTCAACGACTACACGCGCCGGGTGCTGCGATACGGCGAGGGCAAGACCTACCGGCCCTCCGTGAACGACATCGGCGATCAATGGAGCTTCCGGCATCAAACGCCGGGCGGTCAGGAAAGCGACCCGCCCTTCGACCGCGCGGTGAACGTGATGCTGGACCTGGCCCATGCGATGAAAACCAATCCGTTGCTGAAGGTGCAACTCAACGCCGGGTATTTCGATCTGTTGACGCCGTACTTCCAGGGAAAATATGAAACCCGGCATTTGCCACTGCCGCCCGATCTGCGCGCCAACATCGAATACCGCTGCTATCATTCCGGGCACATGGTCTACCTGACAACGGAAGCGCGCGAGCAGTTGCACGACAATGTCGCCGATTTCATCGAGCGCACAGCCAATCTGCCGCCACGGCCCGCCCGCCCGCGACCGGGAACGCCGGGGTGCCCGGCTACTCCATGACCACCCCTCGGAAAGGACCATGACGCTGCTGTTCGCGGGCGATCCGCACCGGAATTTTTCCCCCATCCTCCGCGCCTGTCTCGCCCTCCCCCCTTCCACCCTCATTCTCCTGGGCGATCTCGATTGCCCGCGTCCGCTGGTCCAGGAATTCGCCGGAGTGATGGAGAAGGGTTGGGATGTGCGATGGATTTTGGGCAATCACGATTGCGAAACGGCAACGGCGTACGACAACCTCGTCACCAGCCACCCCAAGGGCGATCTGGGTCTGCGTGTGACGGAACTAGACGGGCTACGGGTCGCGGGATTGCCGGGTGTGTTCAAACCCTCGGTCTGGTACCCGCGATCAGACGATGGATCAGAACGGATCGAACCGCCGCGTCACCACGGCCGCGCGGGCTTCCTCGCCGCGCAACCGAAAGCGCGGTGGTGGCGCGGCGGTCTGCCGCTCTGGCACCGCGACACGATTTTCCCCGAGGATGTCGAGCGTCTCGCGACACAACGATTCGATATACTGGTGACGCATGAGGCGCCTTCCTGCCACCGGCATGGCTTCGCGGTGATCGACCAGCTCGCCGTGGCGGGAGGCGCGCGGTGGATCGTGCATGGCCAT
>JAYVCG010000286.1:0-5552 GCA_043750075.1 Acetobacteraceae bacterium
TCGCCGTTCTTCTTGACCGTGTGCGGCAGGCCCCCGGCGGTGCGGTTGAGTTCGAGTTGCTGGCGGGCGTCCACCCGTTTGTCGGTGTCCGTCGTGCCCTCGATCCAGAGGATTTTCTCCGCCGCCTTCAGATCGGCCACGGTGATCGGGGTGGCGGGCACGGTGTCGGGGCCGGTCTCGTTCGCGAAGACCGCGACGGCGCCGCTGGTGAAATCGTTGCCCAGGGCGATGGTGTAGGCGTCGGTGTCGGCGGGCCATTGCCCGGCCTCGAGTTTGGCCAGCACGAGTTTGGCGCGGGCGAGGGAACCGGCGTTTTGCGCGTGCAGGAACCGCCCCTCGCCGGTCTTCTCGGCGTCGGTCATCGCCTTCTGGGCCGGGATGACCACCGCCTCCAGCAAATCGTGGTAGGCCTTGAGCTGCTTGTCGAGCGAATAGGGGTCCGGCGCCGCCACGTCCGGATCGGCCGCCAGGCTGGCAATGGCCGTGTGGTCGTTCTTGTGCAGCACCATCTTCAGTTCGCCGACGTTGAACTTCTCCTTGACCGGATCGGCGACCCTGATCCACGGATCGTCCGCCGTGGATTCAAGCGCGAGGGTCAGATCGAACGGCGCCGTGGATACCGTCTTGCCGCGCGCCCAGAGTTTCAGCGTGGCCGCCTTGAGTTCCGTGTCCTTGAGCGCGTCGAGCGTGGCCGCCGTGACGCAATCCTCCAGCGTGTACATGTCGAGATTGGCGGTGGTGCCCGTCAGCTTGCCCTTGCCGGCGAATTTCCGGTCGTCCCCCGCTTTCGATTCGGTGTAGGACAATTGCATGTAGGTCGGCGTCGGCGGGATCGCGGTGACGGCGCTGTTATCGGCGTTCTGGGCGCCGGTGTGCGGCTTGCGGTCGAGCAGCGCCACCTTGTACTCAAGCTCGATCTTCGGCGTGACGACGTTCGCCTCCTTGGCCTCCACCTGGTCCTGGGCCGCGGGGTTCACGGTCACACGGTCGTCCGTCGCCGCCGCGAGCGTCAGGACGAGACCGGCGGTGCCCTCGAGCGTTCCCTTATAATAGACCGGCACGCCGCTCACGAGCACGCCAAGGGCGTATTCGGCGGGCAGGTTCAACGGGCTGCCGCATGTGCTGTCGGAAAAGAAGGCCACGTTGCCGCTGCCGGCGGTGAACGTGCCCTTGCCGGTATACAGTTCGTCGCCCTGTTTCGTGGCCTTCAGGGTGATCTGGCCAATCTCGTTCTTTTCCGGCTTCACGGTCGCATGGAACCAGACCAGCGCCTTGACGACCGTGATGACCGGCGTGACCGTCTGCGCCAGGATTTTCGGTGGCTTGTTAAGAGTGCATTCCGTCACCCCCTGACTGGGCGTTTCCGCGCTGCTGGGGCCGGTGTTCTTGTTCTCGATCGCCGTTTCCTGGCTGCTGCCGGTCATGTGCGCCTGCCCCTATGCGCGTGTGAGTGACTGGTCGATATGATCGAAGGAGGCCTGATAGAGTCTCACGATCCTGTCCGTTTCCGTCGCGTCGTCCGGGTGCGTCAGCGCCGCGCCGGCCCAGGGATGGAGGGGATCGGTGTCGAAGACGTGGCCAAGCATGAATTGCAGCGAAACGAAAAGACCCCGCCCCACCGGGCTTTCGAGGCCATGGTCCCGCGCCCTGTCGATGCCGTCGCGGATCATGGCCATGGTCGGGGCGGCGCCCTGAAACGCCAGTTTCTCCGGCCAGAACTGGCGCAGCACGCCGCACAAATCCTCGATCAGTTTCTCTCCCCCGGTGATGGGCGCGTGGGTGGTGTCGTAGTTCTTCACCCGCAGCATGGCGCGGACCACGAGGCCCGCGTCCTTGCCCCCGATCGCGCCGAGATACTCGACCGTTTCGTCATATAACCGTTCGATCCGCGCGGTGAGATCGGTGATCGCGGCGTTGCGCAGCGCGCTCCCCGCCCAATCCAGTTGAGGATCGGTATCGAAACCGAACCCCAGGATGAGTGTCAGGGAGGTATAAAGCGTCAGTTCGCGTTCCGTTTCGTAGCCGTGCCCCTGCGCCCTGGGAAGAATCAGTTTCACGGCACGGGCGATTTGCGCCTCCCCGCCCGCCTGGCGGCATTCACGCGGCCATGCGTTAAGGAGGTGCGTGACCAGTTTTCTCTCGAAACCGGCCATGCGCGCCTGAATCATCGCATCTAACTGGCGTTGATTGATGACCAGCATCGAACACTCTCTCCGCATAGGACGGCCCGCCACTGTCGCGATGTTTCCATATTTGTGCAAGGCCTCATTCCCGCACCATGCGTCCCGCTAATCCGCGTCATCGCGGAGCGGGCTCTGTGAGGTGGCCCCCGAAAACCGGACAGGTTGCTGGCCCATCTGAGAGTGCTGACCTGAGATGGAAGTCTGGCTCCCGGTACATCCCGGCGGGATGGATATTGGAGTGTGGAACACAGCCTCGCTCCAGGTCTGATGGCAGTGACACTGACATGCTCCCGGCCCTGAAGGGCCGGGGTTCCAGGGTTCCGCATCAGGCGGCCCTCCGGATGCTTCCCGCTTCGACGGGCCGCCTGGTGCGGTGCCCCTCCACGGGCTTCAACGCGCAGTCCGCGCGCCGTAAGATATTGATCGCCGCGTTGGTGTCGGCGCTGGCTTCGTGGTTGCAGGATGTACAGACAAACCGCGCCTGATCCCGTCGGCTCCGCGCATCGGCCGCGCCACATTGGGCGCACGTCTGACTGGTGTATGCGGCGGGAACCTCAACCAATCGTCCCCCGCGATCCGCCAGTTTGTACGCCAGCATCGTGCGGAACATCCCCCACCCCTGATCGAGAATGGCCCGGTTCAGCCCAGCTTTTTGCCGGACCATCTTGCCCGGTTTAGCCACGGTGCCTTTCGCGGATGCGGACATGCTCCGCACCTTCAACGCCTCCACAACGACCGTGCCGTGGTTCTTGGCGATGGCCGCGCTGTGCTTGTGGAGGAAGTCCTTACGAGCGTCCGCCACCCGCCGCTGTATCTTCGCCACACGGCGGATGGCCTTACGCCGGTTGGCGGAGCCGCGTTTCTTCCGGCTCAGGCCGCGTTGCGCCTTGCGAAGCGAGCGGAGTGCCCGTTTTCCCTGATTGGCCGGCGCGATGCTGGTTCCATCGCTCAGGGCGGCGAACACCGCCACGCCCAGGTCGATGCCAACCGCGGGCAGAGTGGACGGCGCGGGTTCAACGTCCTCGCGTTCCCATTGGACCGCGACGTGCCATTGTCCGGCCCGGCGCGAGACGGTCGCGTTGCGGATGGCGCCGGGGATGGCATACCAGCCGCGCAGCCGCACCCAGCCCAGCTTCGGCAGCTTGATCCGGCCCGGAGATTTCCCCGTGCGCTCAACCTTGATCGAAACCGGATCGGGGAACCGGAAGCTGTCGTTCAAGCCCTTCTTGCGCGGTGTTGGCGCCATGGCCCGGCCCGCCCGCCAGTTCTGACAGGCGCGATCCAGGTCCTTGAGCGCCTGTTGCAGCGTATGGACGGGCGCCGCCTTGAGCCAATCCACCCCGGCCCGCGGCGTGGTGAGTTCGCGGCACTGGCTGGCGAAATTGAATGTCCGTCCCGGCTTCCACCAGTCGCGCCGCTGCTCCAGGGCAAGATTATACACGAACCGGCATGAACCCGCGATCCGCGCCATTTGGCGCGCTTGCTCAGGCGCCGGGTAGAGCCGGTATATGTTCGCCTTGCGGATGACCATGGCCCTGTATATATTTGGTCCATGGATGATGCAAGCGATTACAGGCGCGGAAGATCGGTTGTTTATGCCCTTCACGTGCATTTGGTCTTTGTGACCAAATACCGGCGCCAGGTATTGGATGCCGCCGCCACGGAGAGCCTCCGGACCATCTTCGCCAAGGTCTGCGGCAGCTTAGGCGCGGCGCTCCGGGCCTGCGATGGCGAGGACGATCACGTCCACCTCCTGGTGGAATACCCGCCGAAGGTGGCCATCCCCGTGCTGGTGAACAGCCTCAAGGGCGTGTCCTCCCGGTTGCTGCGGCAAGCCCGCCCCGACATCGTGCGCCGCTATTGGAAGGGCGTGCTGTGGTCTCCAAGCTATTTCGCGGCATCTTGCGGGGGCGCTCCGCTGGATGTGATCCGCCGGTATGTGGAGCAGCAAAGAAAGACGGGCTAACCCGGCCCTGAAGGACCGGGCTTGCGCCCTTCAAGGGCGGTAAAATTCCGTGAAAAATCAAGCCTGACGGCATGATGATCGCATCATATTCCACCCCAGCCCGCACCCCGATTCCCCGACTCGCCCCCAACCCCGTATCCTCCCCCGCATGATCCCCCACTCCCTCAACCACACCCCCCGGTGGGCCTGGGCCGCTCCCCTGGGCGCCGCGATCCTGCTCGCCGCCAAACTCACCGGCCTCGTCCCCGCTTCCTCCCTCGCCGTCCTGATCCCCGCCGCCGTGCTGCTGTTCGGCGCCGTGTTCGCCGCCGTGCATCACGCGGAGATCGTGGCCCTGCGGGTGGGCGAGCCGTTCGGCTCCATCGTCCTCGCCATCGCCGTCACGGTGATCGAGGTCGCGCTGATCGTCTCCATCATGCTGGCGGCGGACGGACGCGGCGAGGCCCTCGCCCGCGACACGGTGTACGCGGCGGTGATGATCGTGCTCAACGGCGTGGTCGGGCTCTGCCTCGTCTGCGACGGCGCGCGTCACGACGAGCGAAGCTTCCAGGAACAAGGCGCCTCCGCCGCGCTGAGCGTGCTTGGCACCCTCGCCACCATCGCGCTCATCCTGCCCAACCACACCCGCGCCGTGCCCGGACCGTTCTACGCGCCCGCGCAACTGGTGTTGGTGGGCTTCGTGTCGCTGTGCCTGTACGGCGTTTTCCTGTTCGTGCAGACGATCCGGCATCGCGACTATTTCATGTCCGGTGCGCCGGAGGAGGGCGAAGCCCATGCCGCGCGGCCCTCGAACCGCGTGACGGCGATCAGCGCGGGGTTGCTGATCGTCGCCTTGATCGCGGTCGTGCTGCTCGCCAAGGCGCTGTCGCCCTCGTTGGAAAAAGCCGTTTCCACCGCCGGTTTGCCGCCCGCTTTCGTGGGGGTGGTCATCGCCACCCTGGTGCTGCTGCCCGAGGGCATCGCCGCGGTGCGGGCCGCCCGCGCCAATCGCCTGCAAACCAGCCTGAACCTGGCGCTTGGCTCGGCGGTCGCGAGCATCGGTCTCACCATCCCCGCCGTCGCCGTGGTGTCGCTGGTGATCGGTCAGAAGCTGACCCTGGGCCTGCTGGCGGAGGAAACGGCGCTGCTGATCCTGACGCTGTTCATCAGCACCGTGACCCTGGCGACCGGCCGGACCACGATCTTGCAGGGTGCCGTGCATCTGGTGATTTTCGCGGTGTTTCTGTTCCTGTCGGCGATGCCGTAGGCGCGGGGCTTCCTCACCGCCGCTCGTACCACCCCCGCGTCGCCATCACGATCCGCACCACGGACAGCATCACCGGCACCTCCACCAGCACCCCCACCACGGTCGCCAGCGCCGCCCCCGAATGAAACCCAAACAAACTGATCGCCGCCGCCACCGC
>JAYVCG010000287.1:0-12296 GCA_043750075.1 Acetobacteraceae bacterium
GGCGAGCGGCTGCGCGGCCGCGGCCAGCGCGAACTCTGGACGCTGACGCCGCTGGACGCGCTGTGCATCGGGTTGTGGCAATGCACGGCGCTGATCCCCGGCATCTCGCGTTCGGGCGCCACCATCGTCGGCGGCGTGCTGCGCGGCATCACCCATGAGGGCGCGGCGCATTTCTCCTTCCTGATCGCGACGCCGATCATCTTCGGCGCGACCCTGCATCAGGCGCCGAAACTGCTGCGCGCCGAGGTGCCGCCCGGCACGTTCCTGCTCGCCGCGCTGGCGGCGGTGGTGGCGGGGATCACCGCCTGGCTCAGCACCTGGTTCCTGATGCGCTACTTCCGCGACCACACCGACTGGGCTTTGAGCCCGTTCGCGGCGTACTGCATCGTGGTCGGGCTGGGGAGTCTGGCGATTTTGGTGTTGTGAGGGCGGTGCGGGCTGAGGGTGGTGCGCCGCCTCATGGGTTTTTCCGGGATTTCACGCGGAGGCATTTTTGTTTCGCATGAAATCATGTCCACCGTGGAATCATGCCGCCGCCAGAAAGGAAAGCCAGTTTCGCGTGTACCCATGAAGCCACGCACCACCCTGAGCCCGCATTGTCCATCTTGTCTTCATCCGCTTTAAAAAAATGCGTCCCTCCACCCCCCGCGGCGTTAATCCTGGTCTCTCCCGCCACCATCGAGGCCGGCCCCATGGACCGGCCCCCATCAGGTCTCAGACGACCCCGAAATCGATCAGGTTACGCACCGGGGCGCCGGATTTCAGCATCGTGAAACCCTCGTTGATCTCATCGAGTTTGATCTTGCCCGAAATCAGCGTATCGAGTTTCAGGCGTCCCTGGCGCCACAGTTCCAGAAGTCTTGGCATATCGACGCGGAAACGATTGCCGCCCATGCTGGTGCCCTGGATTTTACGGTCGCGCAGGAAGTCGGCGCCGTGCAGCTCGATCTTGGTGCCAAGCGGGATCATGCCGATGATGGTGGCGACGCCGCCCGGCCGCAGCATGGCGAAGCATTGTTCCGCTGTCGTCTTCAAACCGATCGCCTCGAACGAATAGGGCACGCCCTTGCCATCGGTCATGTCCTTCACCGCCGCCACCGGATCGACGTTGGAGGCATTGATGATGTCGGTCGCCCCCATCTCCAGCGCTTTTTCCAGCTTCGACTGGTTGGTGTCGATGGCGATGATGCGCGAGGCGCCCGCCAGCGCCGCGCCATTCACCGCCGACAATCCGATGCCGCCGCAGCCGACCACCGCGACGATCGAGCCCGGTTCCACCTTCGCCGCGTGGAACACCGCGCCCACGCCGGTCATCACGCCGCAACCGACCAATGCCGCGCGATCCAGCGGGATGTCCTTGCCGATCTTCACCACGGCATGTTCATGGACCAGCATGTTCTCGGCGAACACCGACAGGTTGAAGGCCTGGTGGAGGGTCTGGCCTTTCCATTTCAGACGCCGCGCGGCGCCCGGCAACAGTTTCACATCGGTATTGTCACAGAGATTGGTGTGGCCGGTCGTGCAATAGTCGCACTCTCCACAAAACACCGACAGGCAGGTGATGACGTGATCGCCTGGTTTGACATAGGTGACATCTTCGCCGACCGCTTCCACGACCGCCGCGCCCTCATGGCCCAATATGGCGGGGACGGGATAGGGATAGAGGCCTTCCATGAAATGCAGGTCGGAATGGCAGAGACCGGCGTAAGCGGTGCGGAGCAGGATCTCGCGCCGCTTCGGCTTCTCGATCTCGACTTCCTCGATGGTCAAAGGCTGATGGGGCGCGTGGAAGATCGCGGCTTTCATGTGTGGTTTCCTCCGGTTCACCAGCGCAGCCTAGCCGCGGTTGGGAGCGCGGGGAAGGGTCGCGCCGGGGACGGGGGAGAAAAACCGGGCATCCGGGCGCGATCCGCCCGGATGCCCGGCCCGTGGTCATGGCAATGGCCCGCTTATCCCACGGCTTTCTTATCCCATGGTCTGCACGGAGAGGGGCTCGATTTCATGGATGACCCGCGTGTCTTTCGCGTTGTGCCAGGGGTAGACATCCTTGCCGAGGTATTTTTTCGCCAGTCCATCACCCGGCCTTTGGCGGTGTTCACCCGGATGCGGCCATGCGCGTGATCGAACCACACTGGCGTCACCCGCGGCGAGCCGTCCGGCATGATGGTGGCGAGATGGGCGAACGCCTTTGGGTTGGTGAGCAGGTCCTGGAACGCGGCGGGGATGCCGGTCATGAAACGGTCTCCGGTGCTTTCCCTTCCACATGGGGAGGCGGTTGATGGGCGGCAAGCGGGCCGTTTACTGCCGGTACCCGTATGTTTGATTCCACTGCTCCACCCAGCCTTTTTGCAAGGCCGCGTGCTTCTGGAAATCCGGCACCCAGAGTTTGATTTTGGCTGGATCGAAGCCCTCGGGCACGGCGGGTTGTTCGCGCAGCGCGGACAGGTTGCCGTGGGTCGCGATGGTGTCGATCTGCGCTTCGAGCGACAGTTTCCAGTCGCAGAACAGCCGTGCCGCGTTGGGGTGGGCGGCGGTTCTGGGGATGCCCATGGCGGTGTAGACGACGGGCACGCCTTCGGGCGGGAAGGTGATGGCGATCGGGGCGCCGGCCTTGCGAAAGCCGAAGGCGGCGTTTTGCACGACGACGCCGATCGGCACCTCGCCGCGCACCACCGCGTCCGCCAGTGGCGCGCCGGAGGGAAACAGTTTCGGTTTCACCGCCGCCTGACGCGTCCAGTACTCCTCCCCCAGCACCATTCTTTCGAACAAGATACGAGCCCAGGTGGAGCCGCCGGAACCGGCGATGACCGTGCCGATCTGGCCGTTGGCGTATTCAGGTTTGCATAAGTCCCACCATGAGCGCGGCGGATTCTTCACCACCTCCGTATTATGAACAATCGTCCACGGCGGCACGATACTGGGCCAGAACTTTCCGGCGGTGATCATCTCGGGGCGGTAATCGGCGGCGTTGGGCGGGGTGTGGGCCTGGTACAGCGCCTCATCCGCGCGCATCAGGCCGGGGTCGGAATGATCGACCACGTCGGCGGCGAGTTTGCCCATCGTGGCCTCGGTGCGGATGCGCGTGATCAACTGGCCGCCCGAGGCGCGGACCATCTCGACACGCACCTGGGGGAAGCTTTTGTTGAACAGGTTGATGACTTCCTGCTCCACCTCGTTGTAGTTGGTGGTGTAGAGCACGAGGCGGCCTTCCGCGCGCGCCGCCGCCGCGAGACTGGCGGAGGGTTGGTACGTTCCGGCGGCGCGGGCTCGTTGCGTGGGCGTCAGGAAAGGCAGGCTGGCGGCGAGGCTCAGAAGGGTGCGGCGGGGGGGTGTTAACATGGGAGCCGGTCCTCGGATTGGCTGGCGTGAGCATAGTCCGTGGGCTGGATGGGGCAAGAACGGGGCGCTGCCCCGCGCCCCGCCAGGTTGCCGGGCACCTGGCCCCCTCCCATGCATGGGTTCCAAGGGCCCAGCCTTTGGTGGGGGTCGAGGGGGCGAAGCCTCCTGGCGGGGTACGGGGCGGAGCCCCGCCCTGCTCAATTCCCTCCAATCGCCCGCCGCTCACCGCCCGGATCACGCACCATCCCATCCGCTTCCAGATACCCCGGCCCGATCGGCACCTTGCCGTGCCCGCCTGGAATGTCCAGCACATAAGTCGGCCAGGCGAGCCCGGTGATCCGGCCGCGCAACGCCGCCAGCAACCGCTGGCCCTCCGCGATCGGCACATGAAACCGCGCGGTGCCGGGCGCGGGATCGAGCTGATGCAAATAATAAGGCTTGACCCCCGCGGCGATCATGGCCCGCAACAACGCCTCCAGCGCCTCAGGCGTGTCGTTGACGCCGCGCAGCAAAACCGACTGTCCCAGTAACGGAATCCCCGCGCGGCGCAGGCGGGTCAGAGCGGCGCGCGCATCGGCGGTGAACTCGCGCGCGTGATTGGCATGCGTGACAAGCCAGAGCGAGCGATCCGTTTCCAGCGCCCCAACCAGCGCCGCGGTGACACGGGAAGGATCGGCGGTGGGAACGCGGGTATGGACGCGGATCGTCTCGATGTGCGGAATGGCCGACAAACGCGCGATGAGGCTGCTCATGCGGCGCGGTGACAGCATCAGCGGATCGCCGCCGGTCAGGATCACTTCCCGGATGGCGGGATGACCGGCGAACCAGGCCAGGGCGGTGTCCAGTTCGGTCTCGGTCAGCAGGCCGCCATCGGGGCCGACATGCTCACGCCGGAAGCAGAAGCGGCAATAGACCGGGCAGATCAGCAGCGGTTTCAGCAGCGCCCGGTCGGGATAGCGATGCACGACGCCCTTGACCGGCGACAGTCTGTCGTCGCCAATCGGGTCAGGGTGCTCGTGCGCCGCGGTGGTCAGTTCCTCGGGCGAGGGGATGAACTGGCGGGCGATCGGGTCGTCCGGCGCCTCGATCAGCGCCCGCATCGCGGGGGTGAGGGCGATGGCGTAGCGTGTGGCGACGGCCTCGATCGCGGTCCGGGCGGAGGGATCGATCAGGCCGGCGGTGAGAAGGGCGTGGGTGTCGCGCAGGGTCATGGTGGCGAGGGAGGTGTCACTTGTGGGGGGCGGGGGCAAGGGGCCGTTGGATCTCACTGGGCTTCGCCCCGGCCTTCCTTACCCCGCTTGGCGCGGCCAGAAGATTTGGCTACGCGGGAGACATGTCCACCCCCCCCTGGCACCCACGCGCGCTTGAAGCCCGCCTCCCCTTCCTCCACCGCCGCGCCACGCTGACGGCGGACGCGCGCGCCTTCTTCGCCGCGCGCGGCTACACGGAGGTGGAAACGCCGTACGCCGTCCCGGTGCCGGGCGAGGAAGTGCATCTGCGTCCCTTCGCCACGCGGCGGGAGCATCCGGACGGCGCGGTGGAACCGCTCTGGCTGCACACCAGCCCGGAATTCGCCATGAAGCGGCTGCTGGTGGGGGGGGCGGGTCCGATCTTCCAGCTCGCCCGCGTCTGGCGCAACGGCGAGGCCAGCGCCCTGCACGCGCCCGAGTTCACCATGCTGGAATGGTACCGGCCCGGCGCGGACATGGATGACCTGATCGCGGAGACCACCGCCTTGCTGCGCGCCGTGCTGCCCGGAACAGTCAAAGTCCGGGGCGTTGCAACATCTCTTGACAGCATCGAACGCCTGACCGTCGCCGAGGCGTTCGCGCGTTACACGGGCGCCGATGTCATCAACACCGCCGGCGACGCCCCGGCACTGGCCTCCCAGGCGGGCGCGCGGTTACGGGAAAACGAGGACTGGGAGGATTTGTTCTTTCGCCTGTTACTGGAAAAGATCGAACCTCACCTGGGCCGCGCGCACCCGACCTTCCTCACCCATTGGCCCGCCGCGCAGGCGGCGCTGGCGCGGCGCGATCCGGCCGATCCGCGCGTGGCGGAGCGGTTCGAGTTGTTCGTCTGCGGCATCGAACTCGCCAACGCCTTCGTCGAACTGACCGACCCGGTGGAGCAACGCGCGCGTTTCCTCGCCGACCGCGCCCGCCGCCACGCCCTGCGCGGCCCCGGCCAAAGGGAGGACGACTGGGCTTTGGACGAGGATTTCCTGGCGGCGCTGACCGAGGGAATGCCGGATGCCTCCGGAATCGCCATGGGGTTCGACCGGCTGGCGATGCTGGCGGCGGGCGCGGACCGGATCGGCCAGGTGTTGTGGCTGCCCCCCGCCGATCTGGCGTGACCCCCCTCCCCTGGGCGCGCTGCCGGTGGTGGGGGATGTGCTGTGCCATACCGTGTCGCCCCTTCTGGGCTGGTCGCGGATGCCGCTGTTACAATGTGACAAGGTGGTCTTCAAACGCATGGCCGGATGGCTCGCGGAGGCGATTCCGGGCAGCCAGGCGCGCATCGTCGAGAACGCCGGGCACATGGTCCATCACACTGCGGCGGAGCAGGTGGCGGCGGCGGTCGAGGGCGTGGCGACGCTCGCCCCTTGACCGGGCTCTGAGCATCAACCGTTTGTTCATGGGTGCGTGCCAGAATCGAAAGGCCGGTGGGATGGTCCCACCGGCCAATCACGGGAGTACAAGATGTCATACCATCTTTTCCTCCTGCTGCTGATTGTGGTGATCCTCGGCCGCACGGTCAAGATCACCATTAAAAAGTAGCAGGGGTCCGGGCCGGTCCGTTCGCGGGCCGGCCCTCCCCCGTTGAGGAGTGTCAGGGGTCGATGGGCCTCCAGCCGTGCCGCATGCGCCCATCCGCGCGGCCGAAGGCCAGCACATGGCCACCCATGCCCAGGGGCTGGTCGGCCGCGCGGCTGATCGGCATGCTTTGGAGGTGGCACAGCAGCAGCGCCCCCACACCGCCATGCGAAACGATCGCGACATCGCCCGGCGGGGCCGACGCCAGCACATCCCTGACCGCGGCGGCGATCCGCGTCTGAGCATCCACCGCGCGTTCCCAGCCGCGCACGTTTTCCTCTGGGCGCGCGAAGAACGCGTCCGCCATGGCCTCGAACGCCGCTTTGGGCAAATATCCGGTAGCGGAACGATCATTCTCGCCCAGACCGGCGTGGGTCACGGGGGTCAGACCACGATGCGCGGCGAGGATGGCGGCACCGTCCCGCGCCTTGCGTTCCGTGCTGCTGGCGACATGCGCGATGCCCGCGATCCAGGGCTGTTCTAGCAGCACACGCATGCGGGCGAGGCCACGCGGGCTGAGCCGCCATTCCGGCACCGGGACCGCGGGATCGATCAGCACATCCGGATGGGTGATGAAGAAGACCGAGGGCAAAGGATTTGTTCACACTTCGGTGCCAGAATCAAAAGGCCGGTGGGATGGTCCCACCGGCCAATCACGGGAGTATAAGATGGTGACTCATCTTCTTCTCCTGCTGCTGATTGTGGTGATTCTCGGCCTTGAAGTCAAGATCACCATTAAAAAGCCGTAGGGGTCCGGGCCGGTCCGTTCGCGGGCCGGCCCTCCCCCGTTGATGCGGACTATTCTGGCGGTTCCCCTGGGATGGGCACGCGGCCGAGGCTGACGATCAGGGCCGTGACCGCGGCGATCACCGTTTCGGCGTCTCGCGCGTCGGTGCCTTTCGCCACCAGGGTCACGCCGTTGCCGGAGGGGCGGTAGAACGGGTAGCTGCCCAGATCGATATGGGGGAAACGATTCTGGATGGCGGTGAGGCCGTCGGCGATGATCCCCTCGGGCAAACCCAGCGCGTGAACGGCGCGTTGCTCGATCCGGGGGCCGCCTTCCAGACCTGGGGCGAGCCATTCGAACATCGACTGCATCACGCGGGGCACGCCGGCCATGACGTAGACGTTCTCCATCTGGAAGCCGGGCGCCACCGACATGCCGTTGTCGATGAGGGCCGCGCCGCGTGGCATCGTGCCCATGCGCTGGCGGGCGGCGTTGAACTCGCCCGGTTTGTAGGCTTGCTCCATGCGCGCCCAGGCGATGGGGTGGGGCTCCCAGGGGACACCGAAGGCGGCGGAGATGCACTCGCTGGTGATGTCGTCGTGGGTCGGGCCGATGCCGCCGGTAGTGAAGACGTAGGTGAATTTGCGGCGGACCTCGTTCACCGTGGCGATGATCGTTTCGGCGATGTCGGGGATGACCCGCACCTCGCGCACCGGGATGCCGCGTTCGCCGAGTTTGATCGCCAGGAAGCGGATGTTGGCGTCCTGGGTGCGGCCGGACAGGACCTCGTTGCCGATGACCAGCACGCAGGCGGTGGGGGTGTTCGCTGGCATGGGATCGATCCTTCGCGGGAGGCTGAGCTTACAGGGGGCTGAGTTTTACAAGAAGTGGGTTTTCACGAAAGACCTGGGCACCAAAGACCGGGGCGCCAAAGACCGGGGCGCCAAAGACCGGGGGCATGGCGTTTTGGATTTTCGCATGGGCGAGACAGAAGAAAGCAAGCACGGGGCTCTGCCCCGCACCCCGCCAAAGGCGAGCCTTTGGAATCCATCCCCTGGTGGGGTTCACAGGAAGTCGCGCAGTAATGGGATCAGGGGCTTGTCGGCGGGCGGCATCTCGTAGTCCGTCAGTTCACGGGGGCTGACCCAGGCGAGGGTTTGTTTTTCCCGTGGTCTCGGGGTGCCTTTCCAGCGGCGGCACAGGAACAGGGGCATCAACAGGTGAAATCCCTCGTAGGCGTGGGAGGCGAAGGCGAAGGGCGCAAGACAGGCGGCGGCCACGTCGATCCCGAGTTCTTCCCTGAGTTCCCGGATCAGCGCCTGTTCAGGGGTCTCGCCGGGGTTCAGTTTACCGCCGGGGAATTCCCACAGGCCGGCCATTTTCTTGCCCTCGGGGCGGCGGGCCAGCAGCACGCGGCCATCGACATCGACCAGCGCGCAGGCGGCGACCAGCAGCAGGGGTTTGGCGCCGGGTTCGGTTGCCTCGACCTCGGGGCGGCCGAAGATGTCGTCGCGGGTGGCCTCGAACAGCCAGATCGGGTGGTCGGCGCCGCGGGAGGCGAAGTGGTGGTATCCTTCCCCGGTCTGGCGGAAGCCAATGCGGCGCAGCACGGCGGCGGAGGCCGGGTTGTCGGTGGCCACGGCGGCGGTGATGCGGTCGATCTCCATGTTCGCGAGGCCCCATTTGGTCAACCGGCCCGCTGCCTCGGCCGCCACGCCGTGGCCCCAGTATTTCTGTCCGACCCAGTAGCCCAGGCGTCCGGCGCGGGTGGGGCGGTCAATGGTGAGGCCGACGGCGCCGACCAGGACTTCCTGCTCGCCTTCCTGTCCGGTGATGGCGAGGTGGCAGGCGGCGCCTGTTTCCAGGTCCTTGATCGCGGCCGTGACCCAGTGCGCGGCGAGATCCTGGTCGTAGGGGAATTTCACCAGCTCCAGCATACGGGCGATGTCAAAATTGTTGATGAGCCGGTGGAGGGCGGCGGCGTCCGCGGGCCGGAACGGGCGCAAGGTCAGGCGTTCCGTCTTCAGCGGGGCGAATCCGGGTGTTTTCTGGGCCGCGCGCGGTTTGGCGGCGACGCGGCGGCGCGGAGCCCGCCTGGAGGGGGGTGATGCGGCGGTCATTGGGGGATGTCGAACCATGCTGGCGATTGGGGCGGCAGCGTGGCGCGATGGCCGAGTCGAGGCAAGGGCACGGCCTCTGGATTTCCCCCATGGACGGTTTCCAAAGGCGAGCCGCCCTGCGACAGCATGCCAAGGCATGACGGCGACAGCCCTTGGAACTCATCCATTGGCGGGACAATCTCAGGGGCGGTGCGCCAGAAACCCCAGCGCGTCCGCGATCCCGAAATCCCCCGGCAGCGCGCCTTTCGGGAACAACCGCGTCACATGCCCCATCTTGCGGCCGGGCCGCGCCTCGGCTTTTCCGTACAGATGCGGAATGAACCCCGGAGTCGCCAGCACAAGCGGCCACAGCGCCGCCTCCTCTGGCCCGACAAGGTTCTTCATCACCGCGTCCGCGTGGCGCGTGGCGGCGGGCAAGGGCAACCCGGCGATGGCACGGACATGCAGCTCGAACTGGCTCATCGGACACGCATCGATGGTCCAGTGGCCGGAATTGTGCGGACGCGGCGCGATCTCGTTCACCAGCACCCGCCCCTCCGCATCGACGAACATCTCGACGGCCAGCAACCCAATCAGCTCAAGCCCGGTGGCGATCTCCCGCGCGATCTCCCGCGCCGACTC
The DNA here is from genome assembly GCA_043750075.1 of Acetobacteraceae bacterium. Classification (GTDB taxonomy): domain Bacteria; phylum Pseudomonadota; class Alphaproteobacteria; order Acetobacterales; family Acetobacteraceae; genus Rhodopila. The sequence goes on from JAYVCG010000287.1 coordinate 9,624, forward strand.
GCTGACGGCGGCGGACACCCGCGCCGGAGCCAGGGTGAGGTCCAGGATGTGGTCGCGATGCCGGTTCTCCACCGTGTCGAAGGACGACAGAGCGCCATCCTCGCCGCGTCCAGATACGACGCTGATCTCCATCGCGTAATCGACAAAACCCTCCAGGATCAATGGTTTGGGGTGCAGCCGCGCGAAAGCGGGCGCCAGATCGGCGCGCGCGCGCAGGATGGCCTGGCCTTTGCCATCATACCCTTCGCGCGTGGTCTTCAGCACGGCGGGCAACCCGAGCGTGGCGGCGGCTTCCTCCAGCCCGGCCAGGCTTTCCACCAGACGCCACGGCGCGGTGGCGATGCCGCGGCCATTGAGGAAAGTCTTCTCGGCGGCCCGGTCCTGACTGATCCGCAAAATGGCGGGAGACGGACGCACCGGCTTCAACGAGGCGAGCAGATCGAGCCCCTCGGCGCTGACGTTCTCGAACTCGAAGCTGATGACATCGACGGCGGCGGCGAAGGCGCGCAGCGATTCGGGGTCGTTGTAATCGCTGATGGTGACGCCGTGGGACACCTGCGCCGCCGGACTGTCATGCTCACGCGTCAGAATGTGGCAGCGATAACCGAGCCGCGCGGCGGCCAGCGCCGACATGCGGCCAAGCTGCCCGCCACCGACCAGACCGATCGTCGCGTTGGGGGGAAGCGGGAAGCGGGTCACCGTCCGGGAAGCCTCACGCGGGACCAAGGGCGGGTTCATCCGCCACGGCGGCGGATTGCCGCGCCCGCCAGGTGTCGAGGCGTTCCGCCAGCGCCGGATCGCTCAGCGCCAGGATCGCGGCGGCGAGCAGGGCGGCGTTGATCGCCCCCGCCCGCCCGATCGCCAGCGTGCCCACGGGAATGCCCGCCGGCATCTGCGCGATCGACAACAGACTGTCCATGCCCTTGAGCGCGTGCGACTCGACCGGCACGCCAAGCACGGGCAGCGGAGTCCAGGCGGCGGCCATGCCGGGCAGATGCGCGGCGCCGCCCGCGCCCGCGATGATCACGCGCAGACCGCGTTCACGGGCAGTACTGGCGTAGTCGCGCAGCCGGTCGGGCGTGCGATGGGCGGAAACGATGCGGCATTCATGCGGCACGTCCAGCGCCGTCAGCGTTTCCGCCGCGTGGGTCATGGTGGTCCAGTCGGACTGGCTGCCCATGATGATGCCGACGAGGGCCGCGCTCATGGTCCGCGCACCTCAGGCGATGTTGTCGGGAATGAGCCGGCTTTCCAGCCAGCCGATCTCATCGCGCAGCATGAGCTTGCGCTTCTTCAGGCGTTGCAGGTGCAACTGATCGACCGCGCCCTGCTCGGCAAGGCGGGAGATCACGGTGTCCAGGTCGCGGTGCTCGCTGCGCCACTCATGGAGTTTGCGCAGCAAGGAATCTCTGTCGACTAACATACCGGCAGCTTACCACGAAAGAATCGCCTGTCCCCAGTCTCTTTAACGTTGATTTTCCTTCCATCGCGGCGAAAAGCGGCGCTACCGTGACGGGCCGTCACCGATACGGCTCTTGTCGTGCGGCGGACGGCGAAGCAACCGGTTTTCATCGGAGAAAGATCGCCCATGAATTTGCATGCCCGGCTGGATGCGCTGAAACAGCGCCATTCCTCCCTCGAGTCCCGCATTTTCGACGAGGACCGTCGGCCTCGCCCGGACATGGAAACCCTGTCCCGGCTCAAAGTTGAAAAATTACAACTCAGAGATGAAATAGAGCGGATTCGCACGTCGCTGCACTGATTTTTCCTCAGGCGGTATCCTGACACAGGCCGATACCCTGACATGGGGTGATGTCCTGACACGGACCGGTCTTCTGACACAGAGGAGCCCATCCCCGGTCAGGCGGCTTCATCTTCCTCAGGCGGCGGCGGGACGGGAACGGCATGGCCTTCCCGTTCCAGCCGCTCATTGGCCGACAACACGGCGGCATTGAGGTCGGTCTGGCTGCACAGGCCAAGGATCACGGGATCGCGCGGTTTGATGTTGGCGCTGTTCCAGTGCGTGCGCTCACGCACTTTCTGGATCGTTTCCTTGGTCGTGCCGAGCAGTTTGCCGACCTGCGATTCCGTCAGTTGCGGGAAATTCCGCAACAGGAAAGCGATTCCATCGGGCCGGTCGTTGCGCTTCGCCACGGGCGTATAGCGCGACCCCTTGGCGCGTTTGGGCACCGGCAGCGCGGAAGCCGACAATTTCAACCGTCCGGCGGCATTGGCTTCGCAAAGGCGGATGTTCTCGGCCGTGACCTGATTGTTGGCGATCGGATCGTACCCGACAATGCCCTGCGCGACCTCGCCATCCGCGATGGCCTGGATCTCCAGCGGATGCATGCCGCAGAAATCGGCGATCTGCGTGAACGTCAACGCGGTTTTTTCAATCAACCACACGGCGGTGGCCTTAGGCATCAAAGGCAGTGTCATGGCGGTCACTTTCCTGGGCCGGGCGGGCGCGCGTCACAACCTGCCGGGGTGCGGCCCCGTGCCCTCCGGAACCGGGGGATATGGCAAGAGGTCAGGGATGGGTCAAGGCCAGTTGCGTGCATTATATTGATCTGACTGCACAAAGGAGACGAAAATGGCCCAGGATGAGGATGAGCCGGTCAGAAGGAAAAAGCGGCTGGAAAGGCTGGTGCTGGATACGCTCGGGATCGAGGA
>JAYVCG010000288.1:0-8190 GCA_043750075.1 Acetobacteraceae bacterium
GATTCCTCCGGCCGGCCGGTGAGTTGAAAGAGGTCCGCATGTCCGATACGCCCGCCACGCCCGATCAGCCGCCGCTCGATCCAAGGCTGCTGGAAATCCTGGTCTGTCCCCTGACCAAGGGGCCGCTGGAGTACGACCGCGCGGCCGGGGAATTGATCAGCCGCAAGGCGGGCCTCGCTTATCCGGTGCGCGACGGCATTCCGATCATGCTGATCGACGAAGCGCGTCCGCTGGCCTGACCGATGCCCGTTCCCACCGAAATCAAACTGGACCGCGCCGCCCGTGTGCTGCGCGTCACCTTCGGCGATGGCGTGGCGTTCTCGCTGCCCGCCGAGTATCTGCGCGTCGAAAGCCCCTCCGCCGAGGTGCAGGGCCATGGTCCCGGCCAGAAAATGTGGTTTGGCGGCAAGCGGAATGTCGGCATCACCGCGGTGGAGCCGGTCGGGCATTACGCCGTCCGGCTGGTGTTCGACGATGGCCATGACAGCGGTATTTTCTCCTGGGATTATTTGCATGAACTCGGGACCGGACAGGACCGTAAATGGACCGCCTACCTCGCTGTCCTGGCCGAACGCGGCCTGAGCCGCTGAGTGTTCCATGGCTTCACGCGCGCGAACGCTGACGGAGACCGATGAGGCGGAATGGGCGCGGTTCGCCCGTCAGATCGTGCCCTTGCCGGGCCGCCGTCCCCTCACTCCGCCTGAAGCGCCGTCCCCCGCCGCCGTGCTGCCGCCAAAGCCGCGTCTGGCCGGAGCCACGGTCAGGGCATTGCCGCCCCGCCCGCCGCCGCTGGCCATTGGCGGGCAGCCCGCGGGGGTCGATACCGCGTCCTGGCAGCGCTTCCATCGCGGCAAGCTGGGGATTCCCCGCAAACTCGACCTGCATGGCATGACCGCGCAGCACGCATTCCATGCGTTGTGCGGGTTCCTGCGCACGGCCCATGCCGACCGGCTGCGCTCCGTGGAGATCGTCACCGGGCGCGGCACCGGCGATGCGGGCGGCGTGATCTGGCGCGAGTTCCCGCTTTGGCTGAACCTGCCCGACATCCGCCCGATGGTTCTCGCGGCGGCGCATCCGCACGCGGCCAACACGGGGGCGGTGCGCCTGTTGCTGCGGCGGCCGCGGGCGTGACGCCGTTCGGCTCCCGCCTGCGCCATCTGCGCGCCGAGCGGGGGATGACGTTGAAACATCTGGCCGGCGCGTTGCAGGTCTCCTCCGCCTATCTGTCGGCGCTGGAGCATGGGCATCGCGGCGCGCCCTCGGCGGGTCTCGTGCATCAGGTGAATGAGGTATTTGGCCTGATCTGGGATGAGGCCGACGACCTCGCCCATCTCGCGCGCCTGTCGCGGCCCAAGGTGCGGATCAACACGGCGGGGCTGACGGCGGAGCAGACGGCGCTGGCCAACCGGCTGGCGCGGGTGCTGCATCGTTTGCCGCCAGACACGATCGCGGCGCTGCACGGAATGCTGGACGGGACGGCGCGGGAGGAAAAACCGCGTCTGCGCCGGGCGGCGCGGAAGGCGTGATGCGGGGCCTCGGCGGGGGGGGGCGCGAAAGGATTTTCACCACGGAGAACGCGGAGAACCACGAAGACGCACGGAGCTTTTGTCATGACATACGGCATGGCACGAACCTGAACCGGGCGCGCACGGCACGCATTTATTGAGTCCATGAATATCTGAGCAAGAGTGCCCTGGATCGCGCGGGAAACCGGAAAATTCCAGACTTGTTCACATTTTGGTAAGACTTGCCACCGAGAACCACGAAGGTTCACGGAGCCTTGTCATGCCGGAGCATCGCGCGCTGACCGAACGTATCATTGGTCTGGCAATCGAAGTGCATCGCACCGTCCGGCCTGGACTGCTTGAATCCGTTTGTGAGGAATGCCTGTGCCTGGAACTGGAGCAGGCTGGTATTCCTTTCGCGAGTCAGATCATGGTGCCAGTCATTTACAAAGGCAAAACAACTCCACCCGGCTTCCGCGCGGATACCCTGGCCGCGAATGCGATCGTTCTTGAAATCAAGGCAGTCACCGTGCTCGTCCCGGCCCATGAAGCACAAATCCTGACTTACCTTCGCATGAGCCAGCTTCGTGTCGGTCTGCTGATGAATTTTCACACCTCCCGCCTCAAGGATGGTCTCCTGCGTTTCATCGTGTGGCACGTTCAAACCTCCGTGCGCCTTCGTGGTTCTCCGCGTTCTCCGTGGTGAAAATCTTTCGCGTTCCCTCCACCCGGCACAACCCATCTCAAAACAATGGACATCACGGCATCGCCCGCGCGCTCTCGAACAAAATCATCTCCTGCCCGTTCTGAACGAACCGTTCGCACGGCGTCATCCCGATCCCTCCCAGCACCGTGCGGGAGGCGAAGTTCGTCTCCCGCGCCACCGCGACGATCCGCGTGAGCCCAGCCTGATCGTGCCCGAAACGCAACGCCGCCCCCGCCGCCTCGCGCGCCAGCCCGCGGCCCTGCGCCTCGGGCCAGAGGGCGAAGCGCAGCGCCACGCCCCGCCCATCGGCGCGCGGTTCCAGGCCGGTGAGACCGGCGAACCGGCCATCCATCCTCTCCCGTATCGTCCACATCCCATACCCGCGCGCGCCCCACCCCACCACATCATGGGCGAGGTCCGCGGCGGTTTCCATCGCGTTGCGCACACCGCCCAGCATGATGGCGAAGACACGGGGATCGGCCTTGAGAGCGCGCAGATCGGGGAGGTCGGCGCCGTTCACCGGGATCAGCAGCAGGCGCGCGGTGCGCAGGGTCCAGAACGGGTTCACGCGGGCACGGCGCGGGAGGCCCTGGTGGGACGCGCCCTGGTGGGACGCGCCCTGGTGGAGCGCGCCTTGGCACGCGCCCCGCCGCCTTGCTTCCCATGCGCGATGGCCTCTCGCATCCTCACGGCACGTCTCGACTTTCCTGATCCAGGGGCCATACTGCGTGCTCCGCGAGAAGAGTCCAGAACCCATGAACGTCGTCGTCGGTATCCCCGCCTGCGCCACGGTGGCCTTTGAACGCCCCGTCCACAGCACGCCCTCCCGTTACGCCGACGCCGTGTTCGGCGGCGCCGGAGCCCTCTCCCTCATGATCCCGCCCCTGGGCGAGGCGCAACTGGCGCTGCTCGACCGCCTCGACGGGCTGCTGATCCCCGGCAGCCCGAGCAACGTGCATCCCTCCCATTACGGCATGGACAAAAGCCTGACGCCGGACAGTCACGACCCGGACCGCGACGCCACCACCCTGCCGCTGATCCGCGCCGCCATCGCCCGCGGCCTGCCGGTGCTGGCGATCTGCCGCGGCATCCAGGAACTGAACGTGGCGCTTGGCGGCACCCTGTCGCAGAACATCCATGCTCTGCCGGGCCGTCTGGACCATCGCGGCGGACCAGGCACGCTGGAGGAGAAATACGGCCCAAAACACACCATCACCGTCAGCGGCGTCCTGGCCCGCATCGTCGGCGCGGCGAAAATCCCCGGTGAGATCCCCGGTGAGATCCCCAGGGAAATCCCCAGGGAAATCCCCAGGGAGATCCCCAGGGAAATCATGGTGAACTCCCTGCACGGCCAGGCCATCGACCGTCCCGCCCCCGGCCTGATCCCCGAAGCCTGGGCCGCCGACGGCACGATCGAGGCGGTGTCTTTCCCTGAAGCACCGGGTTTTGTATTGGGGCTGCAATGGCATCCCGAATGGCGCTACGCGGAACACCCCGCGAGCGTCGCCATTTTCCGTGCGTTCGGCGAAGCATGCCGGGCGTATCAACAAGGTTTGCGAAAGGCCGCTTAAGATGGATCTGCGACTCGCGGGCAAGACAGCCCTGATCACCGGCGGCTCGAAAGGCATCGGCCGGGCCACGGCCGAGGTTCTGGCGGGCGAAGGGGTGAATGTCATCCTCGTGGCGCGCGACCAGAGCATGCTCGATGAGGCCGCCGCGGGCATTCGCGCCAAACGGCAGGTGAACGTGCGCACCATCGCCGCCGACCTGTCGAACGACGCCGCCGTGCGCCGCGTCGCCGCCGAGGCGGGCGACCTCGACATCCTGGTCAACAACGCGGGCGCCATCCCGCCGGGCGACGTGAGCGCGATCGACGACGCGCGCTGGCGCCAGGCGTGGGATCTGAAGGTGTTCGGCTACATCTCGTTCTGCCGGGTGATCTACGCGCAAATGAAGGCGAAGAAGGCGGGCGTCATCATCAACGTGATCGGCGCGGCGGGGGAGAAATTCCCCACCGGCTACATCGCCGGCGCCGCGGGCAATGCCGCGCTGATGGCGTTCTCCCGCGCGTTGGGCAAGGGCGCGCCCGCGGACGGGCTGCGCGTGGTGGCGATCAATCCTGGGCCGGTGGAAACCGACCGGCTGATCATGCTGCGCCGCGCCGAGGCACAGCAGAAATTCGGCGATCCGGAACGGTGGCGCGAATTGTCGGCGGCCATGCCGTTCGGCCGCGCCGCGACACCCGCCGAGATCGGCAACGCGGTGGCGTTCCTGGCGAGCCCGGCGTCGGGTTACACGACCGGCACGGTGCTGACGATCGACGGGGGTGGCTGAATTCCCCTGGGCTGGTGACGCCAGCATGTGAACGCGTGGGGTAGGACGCCGCTCATGTCCCTCCTTCCCCGGCCTGGCCGGGGAAGGAGGGACAGGGGGATCGCGCGGGTCAGTCAGACTTGCCTTGACGCGAAGGAAGAATGGTGAAAAAACCCATGTCATAAAAATATAGGTTTTTTTACATGGTTACGTTCTTTGATTCCGTCGCGCGAAGTGTGATTAAGGAATTATTTCTGGAAATGACGTGTTCGCTCCGCGGCCCGGCGGGCGAAGCAGGAGTTCGGGGGAACAGGGCGCGCGCCATGCTGGATTCCAGCCATGGGCCGCGGTGAAGACCAGGACCGTCAGTCTGTCCGTCACGCATTTTCCCCTGATCCCGAACACGGCACGCCGCGTGTTGACGGTGCGGAGCGGCGGGCTGAACGCGCCGGGACAAGCGCCAGCCTTTCCCGGCGGACCGGGATATTTGACCATGTTATTTCATATCAGAAAGAAATCACCGATCCATGATCCTCATGAGCCTCGCGGCCTTTTGCCTGAGCATGACCACATGGGCCGCGCTGCGCGGGCATCTCCCGCTGGCGATCACCAATGCCACGATGATGATCATGGTGCCATTACTGGGCGGCGCCACCTTCACCATGGGCGAGTACGGGTCCAATGTCGGAAACATCTTCTTCGCGGCGATGATGTTCGGCCTCTCACTGCAATTCCTGGCGCACGGGCCGGTCGCGGCGCACGAGTCAATCAACAACACGCTCCTGGCGCTGGTCGTCGTGTTCACCTCGCTGTTCCTGGTCGATGTGTTTCGTCCCGATCCGGCTTTCATCCTGCCCGCCCGGCTGGTCGGCGTGTCGTTCGTATCGTTCTGGACGGCGCAATCCTTGTTTATCTTCCTTCTCCAACGATACGCCTTTCTGCCGCCAATGCTGTGCGTGCCCGCGATGACCATCTTCATCCAGGTGATCGACAGCGCGATTTTCTTTCCCTGTGCCTTCGCCGGCCTTCTGCCGGTTGAGAAAATCCTGACATTCGCCATTACCGGCTGGCTGGTGAAATCCGCCATCGTCCTGGGCTCCATGCCCTTCCTTGCCGTGTTCCTGTGGCGGCGGGAGTGGCTGGCTCCCGCCTAAAGCGCATCCTCCGGCCGTGCCGCCCTTGACCCATTCGCGCCGGTCTGATCCCCTGATCCGGGCGTGACGCCTGGGGGAAACGTACGATGCGCATTCACAACCTGTATGAGGACGCCAGCGGTGTCTCCCATTTCCGGGACACTGAGGTCGCGTGGGAAGAACTGCGTCCCTCCAACAAATTTTCCGCCCGTCAGGCGGCGTCGGGCATCATCTTCCGCGAAACCACCCAGGATTACACGGTCGATTGGCATCCAGCACCACGGCGTCAGTATGTGATCAACCTCGACGCCGCCGTTCACATCACCGCGGGCGACGGGGAGACGCGATACATCGGTCCCGGTGAGATCGTGCTGGTGGAGGACACCACGGGCAAGGGTCACATCTCCCGTTTCGTGGGTGGCGCGATGCGCCGCTCAATCTTCGTGGCGCTCGACTGAGGCAAAACGCAATGTATCTGAACAAATTCGCCGACGGCTCCGCGCCCGAGGACATGACCGGAACGGATGAGTTCCGCAGTCTGCTGGCCAGCGCCGCCGATCTGGGCATTCCGCACGCGCCCTCGATCGCCTACCGCTCCGGCAATGCCGTGCTGCGGCGGCAACGGTTTCATTATCTGGAATGGGGCGACCGCGCCGCGCCCGCGATCGTGCTGCTGCATGGCGGGCATCAATCGGCGCATTCCTGGGATCTGGTCAGTCTGCACCTGGCCCAGAAATATCATGTGCTGGCGCTGGACCAGCGCGGTCATGGCGACAGCGAATGGGCGCGGGATGTGGAGTATTCCAACCACACCATGGCGATGGACGCGGTGGCGTTCCTCGACGCGATGGGGCTGGAAAAGCCGGTTTTGATCGGACATTCGATGGGCGGGCGCAACAGCATGCTGTTGACGAAGCACGATCCGTCGCGGCTGCGCGCGCTGGTCATCGTCGATGTGGGACCGGAACTGTCCGATCGCGGCCGTCAGGCGATCATGGGTTTCGTGCAGGAGAACCAGGAATTCGAGGACCTGGAGCATTTCGTCGCCAATGTCCGCAAATACGATCCGTATCGTTCACGCGAACACATCGAGCGGACGGTGAAGTACAACATGCTCCAGCGCGCCGACGGCAAGTTCGTCAGCAAGTGCGATTCCACCCCGCGCCGTCTGGGGATCGTGCGCGGCGCCGGTCCGCTGGACAACATCACGCTGGAGGACGCGAAGGCGTTCCACCTGCCGGTGCTGCTGGTGCGGGGGGAGAACTCCAACATTCTCGCCGCCGACGCCGCTGAGCGTTTCGCCGCGGCGTTGCCTCAGGGGCGGCTCGTGACGGTGCCGAACTGCGGGCACAACGTCCACGGGCAAAACACACTGGGCTTCATCGCGGCACTGGGGGATTTTCTACAGTCGCTGGAATGACACCAACCGGTGGAAAGAGTGACGTAAAGCTGTCTCAAACCCGTCATCCCCCGGCTCGACCGCGGGATGACGGGGAAAGAGCCGTACGTCAGTCTTTAAGCGGGTTGGTATGACGCACCCATGGACTGGGTCCAGGGACCAGGCCCGTCGTCATGCGGCGCATGCCAAGGCAGGGCGCGGGGCGCGGGGCAGCACCCCGGTCTTCCTTCCCGCTGAAAGCATTGTGCGAGCATTTCTGGCCCATACAGCCGGTCATGCGGATCATTGCCTTCAACCGTGCTGAAAACCGCCGATGAACGTCACCCTCGCGGACGCTCCGCCCCTGGCCGCGACACGGATCGACCCGGCGGCGGTGCTGGCCGGATGCATCATGTTCGCGCTCGTGCTGTTCCTGCCGCCGATCCTGAACGACGGCGACACGCTCTGGCAAATCCGCGCGGGCGAGTGGATTTTGGACCACCGCGCCATCCCCTCCACCGATCCGTTCTCCTTCACCGCGGGGGAAAAACCCTGGTTCGCGCATGAATGGCTGGCCGAGGTGCTGATGGCGCTCGCCCACCGCATGGGCGGGATGCAAGGGATCATGATGCTCGCCGCCGCCGCGTCGGGTCTGACGGCGGCGGTGCTGCTGCACCATCTGCGGCGATTTCTGCCGGGGATTTACGCCGTACTGGGCCTGATCGTGGCGCTGTCCAACGCCGCGCCGTCGCTGCTGGCGCGGCCGCATGTGCTGGCCTGGCCGTGCCTCGTGCTGTGGTGCGGCGGGCTGGTGACGGCGCGGGCGAGGCGGACCGCGCCGTCTTTCGCGCTGCTGCCGGTGATGCTGCTCTGGGTCAATCTGCACGGCAGCTTCATGCTTGGCCTGCTGCTGACCGGCGCCTTCCTGGTGGAGGCCTTGCTCGATCCCGCCATCAACCACCGCCGCGTCCTCACCTCCTGGTCTGCCTTCCTCCTCGCTGCCTGGGGCGTGGCGCTGGTCAACCCGGATGGCATCGGTGGCGTGCTGTTTCCGTTCCATCTGGTGGGCATGAAAAGCCTCGCCTGGATCGGCGAGTGGCAGGCGACCGATTTCAGCCGCGTCCAGCCGCTGGAACTGATCCTCCTCGCGGGTCT
>JAYVCG010000289.1:0-4658 GCA_043750075.1 Acetobacteraceae bacterium
GGGTGGTTTTCCTGGACAGTGGCGGTGAATGCTGGGCTTTTCCCAATCCTGAAATCCGGATGCGGAGCAATCCCACCATGGGCCGTCCGCCCAAACCGTCCATCGATAAACGGGTGGCGGAAAACGCGCCGCACGCGGGCAATGGTTCTGTTCAGGAAACGGAACGAAACTACACGTCCTCAGCGTTGCATGGCTGCGACTGAGGATTGTCCCGGTCATGCCTCGCGGCGCGTGCCCAGGGTGATGATGATCTGACCGGCGAGGGCGGATACGAGCATGATGATGGCGACGGGATACACAGCACCTGGATGCCATGTTTCCACCACGATGGTGCAGAGCATTCCATAGCCCATCTGAAAGAAACCGTACAATCCAGACGCGGCGCCAATGGTGCGGGGATTGATGCTGACCGAGCCCGCGAGCGCGAAAGGGCTGGCCATCCCGGCGCCGATCATGAACAAGGTCACCGCGGCGATCACCGAGGGCGCGGACAGGAAATCCAGCGCGTCGAACAATACGAACAGTACCGCGCCCGCGATCGTCAGCAGGTTCGCCCATCGCAGGCCCTGGCGTAATGACAGGAATCGTGACAGGCGATTGGCCAGGAAACTTCCAAAGCCAACGCCACCCATGAGCAGGATGTAATAGAGGCCGACCTCCTGGGTGGGACGATGCAGCAGGTTCTCGAAGATGAACGGTGAGGCGGACATGAACGCGTAGAACGAGGTGGTCGAACACGCGCCGCCCACCGCGTAACCCAGGAACGCGCGCGACCGGATCAGGATCGCGTATCCGCTCAGCAGTGTTCGTGACGATGATCCACCGCCGCGGGTCTGGTTGGTCTCGGGCAGCATGAGAAAGGTCACCAGCAGGGTCAGCCCACCCAGGATGGCGAGGAAGACGTAACTGGCACGCCAGTGGATGAAGGCGGTGAGGTAGCCGCCGATCGCGGGCGCGATGGCGGGCACCATCGACATCACCAGGGTCAGCATCGCGAGCTGGCCCGCCGCCTTGTCCGGTGTGGCGCCGTCCCGCACGGCGGCCCGTCCCAGTACCAGACCGGCGCAACCGCCGATGGATTGCAGGATACGGGAGCCGATCAGCACGGTCGCGGTGGGCGCGCACGCGGTCAGAATGCTCGCGAGGGTGAACAAAGTCAGTCCCGCCAGCAGCACCGGCCGCCGTCCAAAGCGGTCGGAGACGGGTCCGTAGAACAACTGACCGAAAGCGAGGCCGATCAGATACAGCGTGATCGTCAATTGCGTCGTGCTGATCGACATGTCCAGCGCCCGCGCCGTCGCCGGCAAGGCGGGAATGATCACATGCATGCCAAGCGTGCCGCAGGCGGTCAGGGCCACGAGCAACAGGAACGGCGCGCGCGTCAGGCCGCCAAGGGGCGCGGAGGTCAGGAAGCGCATCGGTCGCCTCGGTCAGCGGCGCCGCGCGGGCGCCTGGGTGAAGGGCGGCTCCTCCCGGCAGGGCTTACCGGCCCATCAGCCTGGCGCATGGGATGAGCGCCGCATCCCATGAGGCCGTCGTCTCATTCATCTGTTTGGTTTTGTCCATCCATGATTCGATGGCCGGAATGTGACAGACGAGACGCCGCGAATCACGGCGGGAACCAAAGTGTGGCCAATGTATTGAAAAAGACCGTTCCCACGCCGTTTTCACGTCCCTGGCCCGGTTTATCGCGGAGGTGTGAGATGAACTTACGCATCGTGCAATTCGCCGCCATCCTGTTGACCGCGCTCGCGCTGGTGCCAGGAGGGGCGCATCTTCTGGAACTGCTGAACAAATTGGCCCTCGACCAGGAACACTATATGGTGGTTCAGCAAATCTACCGGGGCTGGGCGCTAACGGGGATTGTTCTGATTGGCGCGGTGCTGGTGAATTTCATCCTCGCGATCCTGACGCGAGAACAGACAACAGCCATGATCTGCGCGGCGGGGGCGGCGGTTTTGCTGTGCGTGACACTCGCGATCTTCTTTATCTGGACTTTTCCGGTCAACCAGGCGACCGCGAACTGGTCCGCCGTCCCTGATGATTGGCTGGCATCACGGGCGAGATGGGAATATTCACATGCCGTGAACGCCATTTTGACCTTTTTCGCGCTCTGTGCGACCATTGCTTCAGGCTTGGCATGGGTGGATCATCCGTTTTTGACACAACGGACGGAAACAAAAACGGCGGGAAACCGCTGATCCTCGTTCGCATCGCGCCGGGCAGCCGTCTGGCCAGGAAATCCGGCGCATCCGGTCCGCACACGCTTTTTCGCGCGAGGCTTTTACCATGGAAAACCATCGCTTTCAGGATCGCCGGGAGATTGAGGAGTGTCTGCTGCGCTATGTGCGTGGCGTGGATCGAAAGAACTGGGATTTGGTGCGCGCGGCCTATCACGCGGATGCTCATGACGATCATGGGAATTATAAGGGCGGCGTCGATGGTTTCATTGAATCACTGATCCGGCGCCACGCCACCATCGAGCAATCCATGCATGTCGTCAGCAATGTCATCATCGAATTCGCCGGGGCTGACGGCGCGTTGGTGGAATCGTACTTCATCACCCATCAGCGACTCTCGCCCGAGGCCGGGGATGCCCGTCTGGCCTATTTGCGCGGTGCCCCCATCGGTGCGGATGAGGCGGTCGAAACCGAGGTGGTTGGCCGTTATGTCGATCACATGACCCGCCGCGATGGCGCCTGGCGTATCCAGCGGCGAACGGTGGTGTTCGAGGTTTCGCGCGGTCGGCCCGCGCCGGCCGGAGGCGGATTGCATCCCCACTGGGCTTTGTCGCGCCGCGACGGTAACGACCCGCTGGACGTGGCCCGCCGCGACCTTGGTCTGGCCTGAGGGACGACGCCATGTCCCAGGTTCTGACGAAACCGCTGCCGATGCTGTTCTCGCCGCCGAAACAGCCGGTGAAGCCATTGACGAAACGCTTCAAGGTCGTTTCGGAGTACGAACCCGCCGGCGACCAGCCCACGGCGATCGCGACCATGCTGCGCGGCATCGCGGCGGAGGAACGCGATCAGGTGCTGTTGGGCGTCACCGGCTCCGGCAAGACCTTCAGCATGGCCAAGGTGATCGAGGCGGTGCAGCGGCCCACCCTGATCCTGGCGCCGAACAAGACGCTGGCGGCGCAGTTGTACGGGGAGATGAAAAGCTTTTTCCCGGATAACGCGGTGGAATATTTCGTCAGTTATTACGATTACTATCAGCCGGAAGCCTATGTGCCGCGCACCGACACGTATATCGAGAAGGACTCGCAGATCAACGAGCAGATCGACCGCATGCGCCACGCCGCGACCCAGGCGCTGCTGGAGCGCAACGATGTGGTGATCGTCGCCTCGGTGTCGTGCATTTACGGCATCGGCTCGGTCGAGACGTATTCGCGGATGGTGGTGAAGCTGGAAACCGGCGGCAAGATCGACCGCGACACGCTGGCCCGCGCGCTGGTCGAACTGCAATACCGGCGCAACGACATCGCGTTCCAGCGCGGCGCGTTCCGGCTGCGCGGCGAGGTGATCGATATCTTCCCCGCCCATTATGAGGATCGCGCCTGGCGTGTGTCATTGTTTGGCGACGAGATCGAATCGATCCATGAATTCGACCCGCTGACCGGGGAGAAAGTCGCGGAACTGACCGAGATCACCGTCTACGCCAACAGCCATTACGTCACGCCGCGGCCCACGCTGGCGCAGGCGGTGCGGGACATCAAGATCGAGTTGAAGGCGCGGCTGGAGGAATTGCATGCCGAGGGTAAATTGCTGGAGGTGGAACGGCTGACCCAGCGCACGACGTTCGATATCGAAATGATCGAGACGACCGGCGTATGCAAGGGGATCGAAAATTACTCCCGCTATCTCACAGGCCGCGCGCCGGGCGACCCGCCGCCGACATTGTTCGAATATCTGCCGGAAAACGCGCTGCTGATCGTCGATGAAAGCCACGTCACGGTGCCGCAGCTTGGCGGCATGTACAAGGGCGATTTCGCGCGCAAGAGCATCCTGTCGGAATTCGGTTTCCGGCTGCCGTCCTGCATCGACAACCGGCCACTGAAATTCGAGGAATGGGAACGCTTCCGGCCCATGACGGTGTTCGTCTCCGCGACGCCTGGCCCATGGGAGATGGACCGCACCGGCGGCACCTTCGCCGAACAGGTCATCCGCCCCACCGGCCTGATCGACCCCATGACGG
Source organism: Acetobacteraceae bacterium (assembly GCA_043750075.1). Taxonomy (GTDB): domain Bacteria; phylum Pseudomonadota; class Alphaproteobacteria; order Acetobacterales; family Acetobacteraceae; genus Rhodopila. The sequence goes on from JAYVCG010000289.1 coordinate 4,198, forward strand.
AAATCCGTCCGGTGGAACACCAGGTGGACGATCTGCTCGCGGAATGCCGCACCGTCGCCGCCAGCGGGAGCCGTGTGCTGGTCACCACCCTGACCAAGCGCATGGCGGAGGATCTGACCGATTACCTGACCGAGAATGGTGTCCGGGTGCGCTATCTGCACTCCGACATCGACACGCTGGAGCGCATCGAAATCATCCGCGACCTGCGACTGGGCGTGTTCGACGTGCTGATCGGGATCAATCTGTTGCGTGAGGGGCTCGACATTCCGGAATGCGCGCTGGTGGCGATCCTGGACGCGGACAAGGAAGGCTTCCTGCGGTCGAAAACCTCCCTGATCCAGACCATTGGACGGGCGGCGCGTAACATCGACGGACGGGTGATCCTGTACGCGGACGTGATGACGCGCTCGCTGCGCGCCGCGATCGAGGAAACCGACCGGCGCCGTAACAAACAACGGACC
>JAYVCG010000290.1:0-14617 GCA_043750075.1 Acetobacteraceae bacterium
CCCACGCGCATCGGCCCGAACAATGCCGGGGTTGGCGCGTGCACACGGATGCGATTGCCCCAGGGACAGGTCGTTTCCACCACGTCACCCGCCTCGCGATAGCTGAACTGGGTGCCTTCGAGAAACTTCTTCGCGTAGCTCAGGCGTTGCAGCAGAGCTTCCAGATCGGGCATCACCAGCGCCGTGGTGCCGCGCACCACCTGTTGCCCGCGGGTCGGCAAATGGAACTGGCCCTTGCCGACATTGACCCACATGTTCTCCAGCCCGGCCATCAGATAAGGATCGCGGGTCAGCCCCAGCCCCATCAGATAATACGCGACCGCCAGACTCTGATCGGGAACGGTCACATTGACATGACCAAGCTCCACGATATTGCCGAGATCCTCGGCCGTCCGATCGAAGTGCGGTGACGCCGCCATGTCATTCATCCCCGTGGTCCTTCTTTCCTGGATATAAGCCTGGACCGGATGTTACCGTGGAACCGGCCCACGGTCCATGGTCAGACACCATGCGACAACCCGCCACCCCGCCAAACATCCAGACTTCATCCCACGGAGCCGCGTTCATCCCCTTCAGGAAAGGCGTCCTTCCACCAGCCCGGCGTGAAACGCGATCAAAAAGCCACGGGCACCCCCGCCTCGGCCAGCGCGGCCCGTTGCCGTTCCGCCAGCGCCGCCTCATCAAAATCCGCGATCAGACCGTGAAACAACTTACTCCAGTTCAACTCCGCGCGCAGACGCAGGAACACGCCGCCCAACCCGATGGCGGAACGATCCATCAGCACGAATTCCCGCGGCGGCCTGACCCCGCCGGTCCGCTTCAACCCGGCATGGACTTTCTCCGCGACGGCGCGTCCGAACTGCGGATCGCCGGTTTCCTGAATGCGCCGCACCCGGTCCTGGGTCAGCGGTTCGTACAAGAACCGCGCCCAGAGGTTCAGCACATCCATCTTCTCGCGCGTCAGGCCGGTGAACCCCCAGTTCTCATAGGCCTGTTGCGCCTTGGCATCGTCACGGTCGCGCACGGCCTCGAACAAATCGATCACCCCGCGCACGAATGTGGGACTGAAAACGCGGATGGCGCCAAAATCCAGCAGGTTCACCGATCCATCAGGCCGCACCTGATAATTCCCCATGTGCGGATCGCCATGGATCACCCCATACCGGTAAAACGGCACGTACCAGGCCCGGAACAAAGCCTCGGCGATCTGGTTGCGTTCCTCCTGCGGCGGGTCTTCCGCCAGACGGTGCATCAGCGGACGGCCATCGAGCCATGTCATCGTCAACAGCCGCTTCGTGCAAAACCCCGGCACGGGGGAGGGAACATGCACCGTGGGATGACCGGCCAGCATCAGACCGTAAAGCCGCATCTGAGAGGCTTCCCGCTCGTAATCCAGTTCCTCGCGCAGCCGTTCGGTGAGTTCCTTATAGATTTCCTCGTGCTGAATCGCGTTGTCCATGCGGTGATACACCGCCATGGCGAGGCGCAACTGCCGCAAATCCGCCTCCACCGTGCCTGGCATGTCCGGATATTGCAGCTTACAGGCGACCTCCCGCCCATCCGGCAGCGTCGCGCGATGCACCTGCCCCAAAGACGCCGCCGCCGAAGCCTCCTGAGCGAAATCCGTGAAGCGGGAACGCCAGTCCGGGCCGAGTTCGCTGGTCATGCGGCGGCGCACGAAGTTCCAGCCCATGGCGGGGGCATTCGATTGCAACTGGGCCAGTTCCTCGGCGTATTCCACCGGCAGCGCGTCTGGCACCGTGGACAGGAACTGCGCCACTTTCATCAGCGGCCCCTTCAATCCGCCCAGTATGGTCTTGAGGTTCTCGGCATGGGCCGCGCGATCGGTACGGATGCCGAACACACGCTCCCCGGCCACGCGGGCCGCGATCCCGCCAACCGCGCCCGAGGTGCGCGCCATGCGTTTCAGTTCGCTGAAAAAATTACTGCCTGACATGGAGGGTGCTCATGTCTGAAACCCGTTTATCATGACATCGTTTCCAGTTCATCAATGAAGCCGGCGATCACATCCAGTCCCCTGGTCCAGAACGCGGGATCGGAAGCATCCAGTCCGAACGGCGCCAGCAATTCCTTGTGGCGTTTGGTGCCCCCGGCCCGTAGCATGTCCAGATACTTCGCCTGGAATCCAGGATGACCGGACTGAAACACCGAATAGAGCGCGTTGACGAGACAGTCGCCAAACGCATAGGCGTAGACATAAAACGGTGAATGCACGAAATGCGGGACATACGCCCAGAACACATCGTATTCCGGGGAGAAATCGAACGCCGGACCCAGGCTCCCGGTTTGCACGGAACGCCAGATTTCCCCGATCCGATCGGGCAGCAATTCGCCTTTGCGACGCTCATCATGCACCCGCGTCTCGAAACTGTAAAACGCGATCTGGCGCACGACGGTGTTAAGCATGTCCTCCACCTTCGAGATCAGCATGAACCGCCGTTGCGCCGGGGTGGCGCCGTTCAACAGGGCGCGGAACGTCAGCATTTCCCCGAACACGCTGGCGGTTTCCGCCAGCGTCAACGGCGTGCTGGACATCAAATAGCCTTGCTGTCCGGCGAGAACCTGATGCACGCCATGGCCAAGCTCATGCGCGAGGGTCATCACATCGCGGGTGCGGCCGTGATAGTTCAGCAGAAGATAAGGATGCGCCGAGGGAACGGTGGGATGCGCGAAGGCGCCGCCTGACTTGCCTTCCCGCGGCGGCACGTCGATCCAGGGCTTGTCGAAGAAGTCCTGGCCAATGCGGGCCAGATCGGGGCTGAACGCGCCATAGGCCTTCAACACCTGATCCCGTGCCTCCGGCCAGGTGATCTTGCGGTCATCGTCGCCGGGAACGGGCGCGTTCCGGTCATAGTGCGCCAGTTTCGGCAAACCAAGCCATTTCGCCTTCATCATGTAATAGCGGTGCGACAGCCGGGGATAAGCGTCCACGACCGCGGTGACCAGCGCGTCCACCACTTCGTCCTCCACCATGTTGGAGCGGTTGCGGTAACTGCCCGGCCGGGGATATTTCCGCCAGCGGTCAATGGTTTCCTTGTCTTTGGCTTTCGTGTTGGTGATGAGGGAAAACAGTTTGATCCGGTCGTGGAACGCGCTCCCGATCGCTTCCCCGGCGGCTCGGCGCACTGCCCGGTCGGGGCTGGAGAGTTTTTCCAGCGCGGCGTTGACCGTGAGGTTCTCGTTGTTCACCGGCACGCGCATCCCGGCCACGGTTTCGTCGAACAGACGGCTCCAGGCGGATTGTCCGGTCACATCCTTGTCGTGCAGCAATTCTTCCAGTTCATCGGCAAGTTGATGCGGCCGGAACACCCGCAGGTCGCGCAGCCAGGAACGATAGCGCGCGAGCCCGGCATCCGCGTTCAGTTCCCGTTCCAGCACCGCGTCGTCGATGCGGTTGAGTTCCAGCGTGAAGAAAATCAGATGGCTGCTGATTTCCGTCACCCGCTCGTTCATGGTCTGATGAAACTGGCCGTACACCGCGTTGGTGTTGTCGGAAGCGAACAGCAGCCCGGCATAGGACATGACGCGGCCGAGGCTTTCCTCGATTTGCTCGTAGGCGGCGATGGCGGTGGCGAGTTCATGACCGGAACAGGCCGCCAGCTTCCCCAGGTAACGGCCCTTGAAGGCCCGTGCCGCCTCCTCCGCCTGGCTGAGATCGGTCTGGATCTCCGGGCTGTCAGGCGCCATGTAAAGGTCGGACAGATCCCACAGAGGCAGCGTCTGCGGCTGAATGGCTTCGGACATCGTGACGCGGTTCCCTTCGCTGCTGCGTTCCTCACAGATGTAGGGTAGGAAGCGTCCATATCAAAGGCATGCCGTCGGGCTGGATCGTGTGGGGGGGATTCGTGGAGCGTTATCCAACATGGCCCAATCTGGCCACGATGATGTTCGACCTGGCCGGTCAATGGCCCGGAAAACCTCTTTTCCGTTTCCACCGCGACAACGCCTGGCACACCGTTTCCTGGGCCACGTTCGCCCGCCGCGCGGCCTCCTGCGCCCGCCATCTGCGCGCCCAGGGGATCGCGCCGGGGGACCGGGTGGTGATCTGCGCGGAGAACCGGCCGGATTATCCGATCGCCGAGGTCGCGCTGATGGCCATCCGCGCCGTCACCGTGCCCGCCTACACGACCAGCACCGTCGAGGATCACGCGCATGTCCTGCGCGACTCCGGCGCGCGGGTGGCGATCGTGTCCTCCGGCGCGCTGGCAGATCGGATGCGCGCGGCGGGGGAGCGGGCCGGGGGCCTCGATCTGTTGCTGGAGATGGGAAGCGCGGCCTGGGAAAAGATGCTCGCCGACCCGGAACCGCCGGACGACATCGCGCGGGACGCGGCACTCATTCCGCCCACGGCGATGGCCTGTGTGATTTACACGTCAGGCACGGGCGGCGCCCCGCGCGGGGTGATGCTGCCGCACCGGTGCATCCTGTCCAATTGCCGCGGCGCGTTCGACCTGGTGCGGCCATTGAAGCTGCGGGATGAAATCTATCTGTCCTTCCTGCCGCTGTCCCACAGCTATGAGCACACGGTCGGCAATTTCTTCTTCGCCAGCCTGGGGACCGAGATCGTCTATGCGCGCGGTGTGGAGCATCTCGCCGCCGACATGCTGGCGATCCGGCCGACGATCCTGACGGCGGTGCCGCGGGTGCTGGAGGTGATCCGGGGCCGTGTCCTGACACAGATGGCGCGGCAGCCCGCCTGGAAACAGCGCCTGTTCCAACGCGCGCTGGACATTGGCTACAAGCGGCAGGACGGGCTGCGTTTATCGTTCCTCGAACAAATAATGGACCCGGTGCTCGACCGCCTCGTGCGGGCGAAGGTGCGGGACCGGTTTGGCGGGCGCCTCGTGGCGGCGGTCTGCGGCGGCGCCCGTCTGGAGCCCGAGATCGGCCGCTTCTTCCTCGCCCTGGGCCTGGTGCTGATGCAGGGCTACGGCCAGACCGAGGCCGGGCCGGTGATCAGCGCGACCCGCCCGGACGCCATCCGGATCGACACGGTGGGGCCGCCGCTCCTGGGGGTCGAGGCGCGGCTGGCGGAGGATGGCGAAATCCTGGTGCGCGGCGATCTGGTGATGGACGGGTACTGGGGAAGGCCGGAGGAAACCGCGGCGGCGATCCAGGATGGGTGGCTGCATACCGGCGACATCGGCTCGTTCGACGCGGCGGGCAATCTACGGATCACCGATCGTAAGAAGGACATGATCGTGCTGTCTGGCGGCGAGAACGTTTCCCCCGCGAAGATCGAGGGGATGCTGATGGCCGAGCCGGAGATCGCCCAGGCGGTGGTGGCGGGGGACGGACGGTCGGGCCTGACGGCGTTGCTGGTGCCCGCCGAGGGACAGGACGCTACCCAGGCGGCGGGGGCTCTGGGACGGGTGAACACGCGGTTGTCAGTGACGGAGCGGCTGCGGCGGCACGCGATCGTGGCGCCGTTCACCGTGGAGAACGGGTTGCTGACACCCACGCAGAAAATCCGCCGTATGCTGGTGATCCGGGAGAACGCGGGTTTGCTGGCCTGACGTTCAGAGTGTGAAAAGGGGGAGGATAACCACGCTCTCCCGGTCCGCGCCGGCAACCGTATCGTGGCGCGGATCAGGCCTGTCTGATCGCCATCACATCCCCAGCGCGCGGCGGTAGACGTCGAGCAGTGTCTCCAGTTCCTCCACCTCGGCGGCTTCCTGGGTGCGGATGCGAATGAGTTGCCGCAGCGCCTTCACGTCGAAGCCCGCGGATTTGGCTTCCTGATAGATGTCCTTGATGTCGGCGCTAAGGGCTTTGCGCTCCTCCTCCAGCCGCTCGATCCGTTCGACAATGCTCCGCAGACGCGCGGCCGAGTCGCCGCCGCTTTGAAGTTCTTCACGGTCCACTGGTTTGGCCGCCATCCCGTCCCCCTCCCTGATCTGGAAAGCGGGCTCGGATAGCGGTCCCAGGAAGGCGGGTCAATGACCGGGGCTGGTCTTCGCGAAAGCGGCTTTCTGTTCCGCCGTCGCTTCTTTCTGATTCTGGGCCTGCCATTCCTTGTACGGCATGCCGTAAACAATCTCACGCGCTTCCGGGTCGGTCAGGGTCAGATGTTTGGTCTCAGCGGCCTCGCGATACCAGCGGCTCAGGCAGTTGCGGCAGAAACCGGCCAAATTCATCATGTCGATGTTCTGCACGTCGGTCCGCTCGCGCAGGTGCTGGACCAGACGGCGGAAGGCGGCGGCTTCCAGTTCGGTGGTGGTGACGGGGTCGATGACGGGGGCGGGCATGGTGTTCCTCCTGGGCTCACGGTTAAGCTGGTATCGGCGAACATGATTAACCATGGTGCCGTCCTGTCCAAAAGGGGCATCCAAAGAGCGCGCCCAGGGGAGACGGCCGGTGGGAGACGAAGAACGATGAGCTGGGACGACGCGCGAGCCCGCACGGTGTTGCGTCATCTGTTCGACTCGGCGGTGGCCGCCGCCGATCCGCGCCGGGTGCTGGCCGCGCATTTGCCGCCAAAACCCGCCGGTGGACGCTGCGTCGTCGTGGGGGGAGGCAAATCCGCCGCCGTGATGGCCGCCGCGCTGGAGGACGCCTGGCCGGATGTCCCCCTGGAAGGCACCGTCGTCACCCGGTACGGCCACGCAGTGCCCACGCGGCGGATCGAGGTGATCGAGGCCGCGCATCCGGTGCCCGACGCCAACAGCGAACGCGGCGCCCGCCGTCTGCTGGAACGGGTCCAGGGGCTGAACGAGCACGATCTGGTGATCGCTCTGATCTCCGGTGGCGCCTCCGCGCTGCTGACCGCTCCCGCTTCCGGACTGTCGCTGGACGACAAACAGGGCATCAATCGCGCTCTGCTGGCGAGCGGGGCGAACATCACCGGGATGAACACGGTCCGCAAACATCTGTCGGCGATCAAAGGCGGGCGTCTCGCCGCCGCCGCCGCTCCGGCGCGCGTGGTGACGCTGGCGATCAGCGATGTGCCGGGGGACGATCCGGCGGTCATCGGCTCGGGTCCGACGGTGCCCGACCCAACGACCTTCGCTGAGGCCCGCGCGTTGATCGCACGCTTCGGCATCACCCCCTCGGCGGCGATCACCGCCCGGCTGCGCCAGGACACGGACGAAACGCCCAAACCCGGTAGCCTGGCGCATTGCGAATTCCGCATGATCGCCACGCCGATGATGGCCCTGCGCGCGGCGGCGGACGCGGCCCGCGGCCTGGGCCTGACTCCCCTGATCCTGGGTGACGCGCTGGAAGGCGAGGCACGGGAGATGGGCACCGTGCTCGCCGGGATCGCCCGATCCATCCGCGCGCACGGTCAGCCGCTTTCCCCCCCCGCGATCCTGCTTTCCGGGGGTGAAACCACTGTCACTTTGGGCGCCAGGTCCTCGGGCCGGGGAGGACGCAACACGGCCTTTCTGCTGGGTCTCGCTTTGGCGCTGGACAGTGCCGCCGGTATCTGGGCCATCGCGGGCGATACCGATGGGATAGACGGCATGGACGACATCGCGGGCGCGCTGCTGGCCCCGGATTCCTTCGCCAGGGCGCGGGCCAGGGGCCTTGACCCGCGGGAAAGGCTCACGGTTCATGACAGCCATGGGTTTTTCGATGCCATCGGCGACGTCCTGCGCATTGGTCCCACGCTCACCAACGTCAACGATTTCCGTGCCATCCTGATCGTCTGAAAGACCCTTCATGGCTGTCCGCCCCAAGCTGCGCCGCCGCCGCCGCACCAAGATCATCGCGACCCTTGGTCCCGCCAGTTCCTCGCCCGAGATGCTGGCACGGCTGTTTCAGGCGGGCGCGGACGTGTTCCGGCTGAACTTTTCCCATGGCACGCATGAGGAGCACGCCGCCCGTTTCGCCATGATCCGTGAACTGGAGAACAAATTCGACCGCCCCATCGGCATCCTGGCCGATGTGCAGGGGCCGAAACTGCGGGTCGGACGGTTCGCCGGCGGACGCGCGCATTTGCAGACCGGGCGGCCGTTCCGGCTGGACCTGAACGCGACACCGGGTGATTCCAACCGGGTCAACCTGCCGCACCCCGAAATCATCGCGGCGGCGACGATCGGCGCCATGCTGCTGCTCGACGATGGCAAGCTGCGGCTGCGGGTCATGCACAAACGCGCCGACGCGCTGGAAACCGAGGTGATGGTCGGCGGCCCGATCTCCGACCGCAAGGGCGTCAACGTGCCCGATATGGTGCTGCCGATCCCGGCGCTGACGGAAAAAGACCGCGCCGATCTGGAATTCGCCGTCAGCCATGGCGCCAATTACATCGGCCTGTCCTTCGTGCAGCGCCCGGAAGACGTGATGGAGGCGAAGGCGCTGATCCGGGGCCGCGCCTGGGTCATGGTCAAGCTGGAAAAACCTCAGGCGCTGGACAATCTCGACGCGATTCTGGCCCTGACCGACGCGGTGATGGTGGCGCGCGGCGATCTGGGCGTGGAGCTGCCGCCCGAGGAAGTGCCGCTGGCGCAAAAGCGCATCGTCCGGCTGGCGCGCCAGCTTGGCAAACCCGTGGTGGTGGCGACACAGATGCTGGAAAGCATGATTTCGGCCCCCGCGCCGACGCGGGCCGAGGCCTCCGACGTGGCGACGGCGGTGTTCGACGGCGCGGACGCGGTGATGCTGTCCGGGGAAACCGCCGCGGGACAATACCCGTATGAATCCGTGAACATGATGGATCGCATCGTCGCGCGGGTGGAACAGGACGCGGGCTGGCGGTCGATGATCGATGCCTCGCGCGCCGCGCCCGAGCATTCGGCGGCGGGCGCCATCGCCTCCGCCGCCAGGCATGTCGTGCATACCATTGGCGGACGCGCCATCGTGGCCTTCACCGCCTCCGGCAGCACGGCGCTATGGGTGGCGCGCGAGCGGCCGGAGGCGCCGGTGATCGGACTGACGCCACTGTTGGACACCGCGCGCAAACTGGCGCTGGTCTGGGGGGTGCACGCCGTCGTCGTGCCAGAGGTCCATTCCATGACCGAAGCCGTCACACGCGCCGGGCGCGTGGCTCTGACCGAAGGCTTCGCGGGCCATGGCGAGGAAATCGTCGTCATCGCCGGAGTGCCGTTCGGTCAGGCCGGCACCACCAACGCGTTGCGGGTCGCGACCGTGAAGTGAAGGCGGTGACCCGCGGCGCGTGAGCGGTCCTTGATGATACCCTGCTCAGTCACGCCTGTTGCTTCAGTCACGCCTGTTGATTGAGGGCCAGCACGATCAGCCTCACCCCCTGCGCGTGCCACCGCTGCACCGCTTTGTGATCCGAGCCCAGAGCTTTGCCCAAACGGCGCCAGGGAAACAAATGACGGTCCGTGACCGGGTGGACCAGGCTGCGCGCGCCGACGATCTTACGCAGTACATAACGGTCTTGGGGGATCAACGAGAGCCATCCCATGGCTTCCTCCATCCGGCCGATCCTGGCCGGGGAGGGCACCGCTGGGCGAATGCGTCCCGTGTCCCAGCCATAAGCTTCCAGGGCCGTCCGCACGATCTCCAGGGAGGAACTCCGCATCCGCGTTGTCCAGCCCGTGCCCGGCAAGGCCAGTAAGGTCGCGCCCGCTTCCTCCAGCCGGTAGACCACGTAATCGGCGTCCACCGGGCGATCATAGGCGATCATGCCCGGTTTGATGGCAGTGTGTCCGCTCATCGGATGGGCGCCGGAATGGGATAGGACATTCCTTCCAGGGACGTGCCCCGGATGATCGCGCCCCAGGTGTCCGCGTGCCCGGAAGACAGGCACGGACGGTCGGGGTCCTCGGGTGGCGGGACGAAATCCGGCGGCGGCAAACGCGCGCCAAGGCGGCGGCCCCGCTCGATCACGGTCCAGCGTGTGACCCCCACGGCGGTCGCGATGATGTCCCAGGAGGCGTTCTCGGCACGCATCCGTTTGATTTTCATATCCTGGACCTCGGTCCACTCGATCCGCTTCGGCATTTCGGCCTCCTTGACCATGAACGTATGGAGAACATCCGCACGTTAGCCAGGCTTACCGGTTACGTCAATATAAATAACATAAAATGTCAGAGCCACTGTCGGACATGGCTTTTCTGTCCGGAGCGTGAAATTTTCGTTCATCTGGTGAAAAAAGCTGGTGTAGTTAGTTTTGCTCAGTTATACTAACACTCATGAGCAACCCAACCGAAATGGGCATCCGCATCCGGGATGTCCGCCGTGAGCGAGGCTGGACGCAGGATCAGCTCGCGAGTGCCGTGGGCGTGTCACGCAGTGCCGTCGCTCAGTGGGAAACCGGCCGCGCGGGGCAGGTCACCACCAATCTGACGCGCATCGCCGAAGTGCTGGAGGTGGGGGTCGAGCACCTGATGTATGGTGACGGCAAACGCGCGCCCGCCGAGGCGTGGCTTGGCGACGAACTGGCCTTGCTGCGGTTGTACCGGGAGTGTTCGCCGGAGGACCGGCAGTTGCTGCTGCGCACCGCGCGGCGTCTGGCCGGAAGCACGCGGCATCAGGGCGGGGAAGGGGCAGGCTGACCAGGGAGGGGGTGGAACCCTGAAGATAAGACAAGGCCGGGGCGCTGCCCCGCGCCCGCCAGGGGAATGTCCCCTGGACCCATCCCTTGGAGTCATTCATGGATGACGATTTTTTCAATGAAAGCGAATTAATCAGGGAAATGTGATTCATGCCCTCGATTGAGACGTATTCCAGGTTATATTAAGGTTCCAGGCAACTGTTCCCGCCGGATGGGCGCGGCGTGACACAAGGATCACCATGATGTGGCGCACACGTTTGACGATTGGAATCACGGCCGCCCTGGCTCTGAGTGGCTGCGTCGTGGCGCCGCCCACCGGGCCGCGGGTCATGGCGCTGCCCGCCGAAGGGAAGGATTTCGCCACCTTCCAGCAAGAAGACATGATGTGCCGGCAATACGCGTATGATCAGTCCGGCGCCGGTTACGGCGCACAGGTGGCGACCCACAACGCGGTGGGCGCGGCCGTGGTTGGCACGGCGGTCGGCGCCGGGCTTGGCGCGGTGCTCGGATCGCTGAGCGGGCAGATGGGCGCGGGCGCCGCGGTCGGGGGCGCGATGGGCGCGCTGGTCGGCGGTTCCTCCGGCGCCAGCAGCGCGGGGGTTTCCGCCGCCGGGCTGCAACAGAATTACGACATGAGCTACACGCAATGCATGTATTCCCATGGTAATTCCGTGCAAAATCCTCCGGGTGGCTACGCGGTGGGCGCGCCGGGCCCCTATCCCTATCATGGCCCGGCTTATGGCCCCGCGGCCTATATCGGTCCGAGCGTCGTGATTGGCGGCGGCTGGGGATGGCGGCACCGTTACGGCCGCCGGTGGTGAAAAGGCATGGCCCATGCGGAGCGCGCCTTGCCCAAAGGCGGCCCGCATGGGCGGTCCCCAATGACAGGATATTGCTGTTTTCCCAGGACGGCCACGCCCCATCAGGTCACAGGCTGTTGCCGATGTTTTCGAACTGACTGGAAAGGCCGTTGGCCAGGATCGTGAAGCCAACCGCGATCGTCGCGACAATGACACCCGCGATCAACCCGTATTCCAGAGCGGTGACGGCACGGCGATCCGATTTCAGTCTTAACCAGCACACGATGTCATCCGGCATGGTTCCCAACTCCCCGCGGCGATGAACGGGGCCGAGTGTGGCACGGCGGCGATCACGGACCGCTTTCACCTGACAGATGTAACGAAGCTGCGAGCCCGTGTGTGAAGGGCTGAAAAACCAGCGCGGGCGGTGTTCCCGCCCGCGCTGTCCGTGTTGATCTAACTGTTGGGGCCGCGTTCCATGGAAATCGGCTGCCAGCGGCGCAGCGTCGAATTCATCATCACCGCCGGGTTGACGCAGCTCATCGGCCATTTGCCGCTCAGCACCAGGGCCAGTTCACGCCCGACATGCCGTTTCCGGGCCGGATCGAAACGCGCGGACGCCGAAGCCGTATGTGCGCTTAGCGTGACATTTGCCATACCCAGGATGGGGTTGTTGTTGCCGGGGGGCTCGATTTCGAGGACGTCGAGGCCGGCATGGGCGATCCAGCCTTCCTGCAACGCCTTGATCAGGCCGGCTTCCTGCACGGTCGGGCCGCGCCCGGTGTTGATGAAGATGGCGGTTTTTTTCATCTGACGGAAATGCTTTTCCATCATCATGCCTTCCGCCTCGGGTGTCGCGGGCGCGTGCATCGAAACGAAATCGGATTGCGACAGCACTTCTTCCAGGGTCGAGGGAATGACCCCGTGTTCGACCATCACCAGCTCCTCGATGAACGGATCGTAGGCGATGACGCGCAGGCCGAACGGTTTGGCGCGTTTGGCGACGGCGCGGGCGACATGGCCAAAGGCGATCAGGCCAAGCGTTTGTCCCATCAGGCGCGGGATTCGCAACAGCGCCGGGCGGCCTTCGCGCCAGCGGCCCTCGCGCACCATGCGGTCCTGTTCCAGTGTACGGCGATGGCTCGCCAGCAGCAGCATCAGCGCGTGGTCGGCGACTTCCTCGATGAAGGTGTCAGGACAATTGGTGACGGGCAGGCCGCGCGCGGTCGCCGCGACGACATCGACGCTGTCCACACCGACCGAGCCAAGCACGATGGCGCGGCATCGCGCGGGCAGGGCATCAATGATCTTCTTGGTGAACCGGATGCCCTTGCCATAAATCGCATCGGCGTCCTGAGCGAATTTGATGAACCCATCCTCATCCGTGGGACCCTCGACGATTTCCGCGCCGATCCCCGCGAGGTCTTCCATTTCGTACTCGTACCCGCCGCCCTCGACGGTGAAACTGGCCCCGGCGGGGGTCGCGATCCTGAACTTCGCCACGATATTTTTCTCCTTTGGTTTTTCGGCGGCCGTGCCCGGATGGCCGCTTCATTCACATCAATCCCCCACCCCGGACCCTTGGGCAGAACGAATTCACCGTTTTCGATGGCGGGCGCCACGGTGCAGAACTCATCGCGCCAGGGCGCGCTGTCGATTTCCATGACGCGGAAATTCGGCGCCGGGCGCTGAATGCCGCGCTGATGGCGCTGCACAGATGTCCATGGAAATCATGCGGCGCGACATTGACCTCATGCACACCGGCCATCGAGGCGATCTTCAGTGATTCATTCAATCCGTTCCAGATGACATCGGACAGGCCGGCGATGCTTCGCACAGACGGCTTCTGTCCGGCAACACCCCCGAACGCGGGCCTGACCGTGCGGCCGTACCGTCCGGTCAGGCCCGCGGCGTTGTTCAACGTCCGCAAAGCTTTGCCAGCGCCGTCAGGTTTTCCAGCTTCTCAAAACCATCGATCAACGCGATCAACGCGGCGCAACGTCCGCTGCCGATCACAGGCTCGACCAGACCGGTGAATTTTTCCTCCAGCCGGCGGCCCTGCTCAGCGGTATCCAGCGCGGGCAATCCGGCATCGTGCTTCGCGCTGAGGCGTGTGCCATCGGTCAGCAGCAGGTCGATCTCGGCGAAGGTGCTGGGAATGCCGGTGCGAAAATCCAACTCCACTTTATCGCGCAGCCGCACCAGGTCCGGGGCCGTGGCGACCGCGCCGGAATACGTCGAAAGCCGCCCGGTATCGATGCCGGCGAACCCCATGGCCGTCGCCAGCCGTAACGAGAATTTGGCTTCGAGCCCGGTCGTGGGGGATGGGATGTTGCAGATCCGGTCGCAGGATTCCTCGATCGAAACCCGGATGCGCTCCACCCGGTCCGGCGTCACGCCATGCAGTTCCCGTAACGCGCGCGCCGCCTCGATCGAGGAATGCACCATGTAGCAGGCAGCATGATATTTGAACAAATTGCTCCGGATGTACCAGCCATGCACGGGCGTTTCCGTCGCGCGTTCGGGATGGAAATCCGGACTGTGCGTGCTGGCGAAGCCCTGGCGGCATTCCAGCACATCGGTCCGGCTGGTGAAGCCGCGCATCGCCAGTTTCGCCGCCATCAGGCCGTGATACGCCGCCTTGCCCGCGTGCAAGGGTTTGCACATCGTCCCGAACATCGACTTCAACCCCGCGGCCTGGGTGCCGGCAATGCCCAGGGCGGTGGAGAATTTTTCGGGATCGAGACGCAGAAGATGGGCACAGGCGGCGGCGGCGCCGAAACTGCCAACCGTCGCGGTGGCGTGAAATCCCAGCACATCGTAATGACCCGGCGCCAGGACACGGCCCACCCGGCATTGCAGTTCATACCCCGCGACGAACGCCGTCAGCACCTCCTGGCCTGATGAACCGCGTTCCTCGGCCAGGGCCAGCAGCGCGGGCAGGATCGCGACCGAGGGATGGCCCGGCATCGCCAGGTTCACGTCGTCGAAATCCAGGGCGTGCGCCGCCGCGCCGTTCACCAGCGCGGCCGAGGCGGCGGGCAACCTCCCGGCATGGCCGAACACCGTGGCGGTTTCATTGCCGCCCTGCTCGCGCAGTTCCGCGAGCAGGATTTCCGTCAGCTCATCCGATGCGCCCGCCAGCGCGCAGGCGGTGTAATCCAGGATGCACTGGCGTGCCCAGGCACGGGTTTCCTCGGGGATGGCGGCGAACGTCAGCGCATGGGCCTGTCCGGCGAGGACGCGCGTGAGGCTTTTGCCCTGGATGTCGGTGATGGCGTTCATGGATGTGTCCTCCCGGACGGTTCAGCGCCCTTTGTAAACGGGCTTGCGT
>JAYVCG010000291.1:0-7660 GCA_043750075.1 Acetobacteraceae bacterium
GGCAGATCGAGCCCGTTACGGGCCAGGGCGATCACCAGATCGGCGTAATCGCGCATTCCGGCGCGGTCGATCGCCTCACGCGTGCCGAGATGTCCGGCGGCGTAGGCGTGGAGGGTATCGAGTGGATCGGGGGCGAGGGTGGTGGACATGGTTTATTTTATCGGGGATGGGAATGTGAGGCAAGGTTTTCTAGGCATGAAAAATTTTTTTCGTGCGACCTCACTGTATTGTTTCTTTAAAAGTAATATTACTCCTACGATGGTTACATTGATTTATATCCACGTCCTTTGCTGCAAGACAAGACATTATTTACTTGTTGGAGTATTTTATAACAGTTTAATTTCAGCCAATCCTTCGTCAAAATTTCAATGGCCTCCAAAGGCACATCTCCAGATACGGGCTTACCGAATTTATATAGAGTCAAGGGAAAGCTTTCAGAAGTTGACATAAGCCTGCCATGTGCGATGGCATCGCGGATTTTCACCACGGCCTCATCTACCGACAGGGCTAATTCTGCCGAGGTAAGTTTTTTATTATATTGGTCAATCAGTTGTCCAAGGGATTTGTAGTTCGTTATGTATGTATCCTTCATTGAGGCAGGCATACTTGTGGGAAGACCCTTACCATCTCCATCAGCATCCCCATTCTCCTCGCATAAGAATATTCGCAGAAGGAGTTCTAATCCATGTAGGTTGGCGATAATTTTTCCCAAACCCAACGCATGTTCATTACTGTCCATAACAAAAACCTTTCGATTAGTATCATTATCGGCATCAGAACTGCCACGCGGGTCGGTTTGACCATTGATTTTATTGATGAGTTTCCGTCATTGAACGGATGGATTTTCACGAGCCGTCAATGCACGGCGAACGCCGCCGCCGGTGTATCGGGTGCCGCGGCAAGCCACGCCGCGAAGTCGCCCATCAGCGCGGGTACTTAGGCGGGCGATGGGAAGGCCCGCCGTCCGGCATCGGTCAGGACGAAGCGGCCCTGATCGGCATACCGGCCCGCTATTCCGGGGTCCGAACATTTCACCACCAGACCGTGCAGCGCGCGCAGGTCCATCTCGGTGATCGGTCCTCCCTGGCGCGCGCGTGCGCGCACGTAACGGATGGCCTCGTGATGATCGACCGCCTCCATGTGATCCTTGAGCGGTTTGCCGTCAATCGCGATGCCGTGCTCGATGACCAGCATCGTCTCGGACGCGGTGAGCGTGTTTCCCTCGATCGCGTTCGACGTGTAGGTGATTTCAAGATCGTGGACGTGTTCGAGGTTGCTCAGCCCGTGGGGCGCGAGCGGGCGGAGGCGGTCGAGTTCGGCTTTCTTGGTGGCGATCCGTTCGAGGAGGTTGTGCATGGTTTGCTTTGGCGTGATGGAGGGGGTGGGGTCAAGGTTTGTATGTGGTGGAGGGAGTTGTCATATAGGCACCTGAGGGGGCGGGTTGCCCAAGGACGGGATGGTGCGGAGCGTCGGCCGGAAAGGACGTTGTTGGATATGCTAGAGAACGACACACGTAATCAGCACTTCGTGACCCAGGGGGAGCAGAGACTTAATGCCCTAAATCCCCAGGCCAACGATAGCAATATGCGGATATACTCATTCACAGTCGTCGACCGGGAGAACTATACCCTTGCGCTGGAAAACCTAGACGGCAGGCCGATTGGCAGCAACCTGTCGCTGTTCGACCTGTTCAGTTTTGACGTGCCGGGCAATAGCCGCCTGCGGCTCAATTTCGAGTCGCTGTTCCACAAATACGAGGGATACATCGAAGTACATACGAAGAGCCTGCTCGCCAAACTAAACACGCGTGGCGGTGACATCAAAGCCGAGATCATCGATCTTTTTGCCGCCAAGCTCCTCAATTTCGTGCGTAACCCGTTTTGCATCACGAAGATTCTGAACAGCTTTCCCGGCGTCGCCAGCCACGTTCCGACAGACCCTGCCCTGCTCGCTGACTACCGCCGTATCGTGACCGGCAAAAAGCCGCACCAAGCGCATCTGTGCACCCAGCTCGGCATCAGCGACGCGCAGTATATCGAATGGTTGCAACTGCTGTTTATGCTACTGATGCCAATGGCCCAGGGACGCCCTAATTTCTTCGATAAGAAGATCAAGGGTCTGCTTGAGGACCGGAAGACGCACATCGCCGCCTTTGTCTGCGAATACGACAGCGCTGGCTGCTTGCTTTCCGATCGGGGATTCAGCCAACCGATCGAGGACGGCCCGCACACGGCGTTCTCATTCAACCTCTGCGCAACCGCCTTCGTTCACTACTTCTTTGCTGATCCTGCCACGCTCTTGCAGGGTAAAGCGTCACCGGAATTCCTGGCGAACGCTCTTGCCAACTGGGAGAGCCTCCCACAGGCGCAAATCGCTGTGACGCATGTGCGCAACAACCTTGACATGCTTGCGCGCTACAATCGGCGCGTGGTCGAGCAATGCTACAAACGTGTATATTGCTCGGTGAAGGACGGCCTGATGCTGTCGGAGCCGCGTTTTGATGCAAGGGACACCGTTATTGGGCGCTGACGCGGGTGAGGCATATTTCACGCTGTTATTGTGCAGCAGACTTTCGAGACTCGTAAGCAATTGTTTTCATAATAATGATTCTTCGTCTCAAAAATCGTCACT
The DNA here is from genome assembly GCA_043750075.1 of Acetobacteraceae bacterium. Classification (GTDB taxonomy): domain Bacteria; phylum Pseudomonadota; class Alphaproteobacteria; order Acetobacterales; family Acetobacteraceae; genus Rhodopila. The sequence goes on from JAYVCG010000291.1 coordinate 2,632, forward strand.
TTCTGAACGATGCCAGTCAACGGGCAAAAATCAAACCTATGCCTCCCCAATCATTCAACTTCCCCAAACTCCACCCCCTCGTACCTCTGCACGGTGATTTTGACTGGTTGGACGAAGCGAGAACGAATTTCCGAATGCCTGCGCCTCAGATGGCAAGAGACAGGTTCGAATCTTCGTGAGGATCGATTTCAACCGGTCAAAATCACTGTGCAGAGGTACTCGTACAACGCCGCCAGCCCCACCGTGACCCCGATCTCCGGCAACGCCAGTTCCCCCTCCCCGGACACGAAATCCGCCACCCAGTTCCCGCCATCCCGCGCGTACACCGTCACCGCCGCCCGCGTCTGCTCCAGGATCACGTACCGCCGGATCGAGGGCGTGGCCCGATACTCCCGGTTCTTCTCGAAGTAATCGGTGGAGGCGGTGCGCGGGCTCAACACCTCGAACACGATCACCGGATCGGTCACGACGAAGGTGCCGCGCGGCACCGGCGAGCAGACCACGAACGCATCCGGATACCGGATCAACATAAGCCCCCCATGCGTGATGGCATCGCGGATTTTCACCACGCCCCATCACCGGCAGGGCTTACTCCACCAAGGTTGAGTGGCTTGCCGCGGCCATCAACCAGTCAAATGCCTCTCAAAATCCATGCGTTCGTGAAGAATGCGGACAATATCAACACCATCTTCAATCAGGCGGTAAAACAGCACATGGGAACCAGACGGGTATTTATAGTACCCGGCGCGCACGTCTGAACAGGCACGCCCCATCATCGGCTGCGCCGCCACGGCCTCGACATGCCGCCCGATCTGGCGCGTGTAAAACTCCGCCTGATCAATGCCCCAGCGCTTCGCTGTATAGTCCCAGATATCATCCAAATCCTCTTGCGCGCGCGGCGAAAGAGTACGGCGGCCCGTCATGGGACAGGCGGTGCAGAGGCTCGCTTGCGTGCGATGAAGGCCTCAAAATCAAAAGGTGCCGATGACCCGCTTCGCTCGCCTTCGATCAGAGCAGCCCGCAGCGCTTCCAGCTTCGCTTCGTGCTCCTCCAGCAACCGCAAGCCCGCGCGCACGACATCGCTCGCGCTGCCATAGCGGCCCTGGGCGACCTGCGCCTCAACGAAACCACCAAAATGCTCGCCAAGGCTGAATGACGTGTTCTTGCTCATCATCAGGTTCTCCAACGTCACCATACCCATTAGTACCAAACCCTGGTACTAATCGCAAGCCATGGATATGCCCATGGACATGAATGAGTCTCCCCATACCTCTGACCATTCCCCAACCGCATCACCGCTCCACCGCGAACACCCATGGCAATCGGGTGAACCGGGCATGGGACACGCGTTGCCCTGGATCAGGGCCGGTCAGGGGAAGAAACAGGGTTTCAACCGCGGATGAACGCGGATATCCTTGAGTACCAGCCGGATCATGATGATCCCCGTCAGCCGGAGCGGGCGCCAGGCGGGTGCGGCAGCCGGGAATATCCGCGTTCATCCGCGTGCATCCGCGGTTGAACCCTTTTCTCCCCTTTACCGCCGTCACTCCATGACCAGTGCCGTCCTGAGCCCGGTTCACCCGATTGCCCCGCGCGAACACCCCAGCCACCTTGCCCCCGCCCCGCCCGCGGGTCTAAAACCCCGGCCAATTCCCACTTCCGAACGGACTCTCAGCACATGAAACAGCAGGCGAACCTGATTCGCGCGGGCCAGGTGATCGAGCATGACGGCCGCCGCTGGACCGTGCTCAAGCAGCAGATCATCACCCCCGGCAAGGGCGGCGCCTTCATCCAGGTGGAGATGCGCTGCCTCAAATCCGGCAACAAGACCAACGAGCGCTGGCGCACCGCCGATACCGTGGAACGCCTGACCACCGAGGAACGGGAGTACACCTACTCCTACAGCGAGGGCACCAACCTCGTGCTGATGGACCCGGAGACGTATGAGGAAAACCACGTCCCCGCCGAACTGATGGGCGACGCGGCGCCGTTCCTGCAAGATCAGATGATCCTCACCGTCGATCTGGTGGAGGGCGATCCGGTGGCGATCCGCCTGCCGACCACCGTGACGCTCGACGTGATGGAGGCCGATCCGGTGGTCAAGGGCCAGACCGCGTCCTCGTCCTACAAGCCCGCCAAATTGTCCAACGGGGTCAAGACCATGGTGCCGCCGTTCATCGAAACCGGGGAACGCATCGTCGTGCGCACGGAGGATGGCAGCTACGTGGAGCGCGCCAGGTCCTGAGCAATGGCCCTGCGTCTTTCCCCGCACATGACCGTGATGGCCAACGCCGCGCAAAAAGCGTCGAAACGCCTGCTGCGCGACTTCGCCGAGGTCGAGCAGCTCCAGGTTTCCATCAAGGGACCGTCCGATTTCGTCTCCCAGGCCGATCTGCGCGCCGAGCAGACGTTGAAGGAGGAACTGACCAAGGCCCGCCCAGGCTATTCCTTCCTGATGGAGGAATCCGGCGCCTCCGGCTCCGACAACTGGGCCTGGCGGTGGGTCGTGGACCCGCTGGATGGCACCACCAACTTCCTGCACGGCATCCCGCACTGGTGCATCAGCATGGCGCTGGAGCGGCGGTTGCCGGACGGCGGCTCGGAAGTCACCGCCGGGCTGATCTACGCCCCCACCGTGGACGAGATGTTCTGGGCTGAAAAAGGCGCCGGCGCCTTTCTCAACGAACGCCGGATGCGGGTTTCCGCCCGCCGCGACATGACCGAGGCGGTGTTCGCCACGGGCATTCCCTTCCGCGCCGTCTCGGTGGCCCGGCGCAACGCTTTCAGCCGCACCATGGTGGGACTGATGCCGCGCGTCGCGGGCATCCGCCGGTTTGGCGCGGCGGCGCTCGATCTCGCCTGGGTCGCCGCGGGACGGTATGACGGGTACTGGGAACTCGGCATCCAGCCCTGGGACATGGCGGCGGGCCTGCTGATGGTGCGCGAGGCGGGCGGTTACGCCACCAGCACCGGCGAGGAAGACCCCCGCGACAGTGGCAATGTCGTCGCCGCCAACACACATTTGCATCCGGTGCTGCGTGAGGCCGTGATACAAGGCATGACCCCGCCCGGCTGACCCACGGCCGGGCCGACGCGGACCGGCGTGGGGTTGAGCCGGTGGGGGGGTGAGAAAGTCCTGGGTTGATCCGATCGTGGAACACATGCGCGCCATTGCTTTCGTGATGCTTTTTCCACTGTGCCTGGCGCCGCGCGCCCAGGGTCAGGTGTCGGTGGACATGCGGGCGCTGGAATCGCTGGGCGGGGCGCCGCTGCCCGCCGCGCCGCCGCGGCCCGCCCGGTTGCCACCAGCGGCGCCTCCGCCCGCGTTCGGGCCGGTCACGGCTCCGCCTCCGGCCACCCCGCGAGCACCGGCGCGGCCTGTTCCGCCAGCGGTCGCCACGCCCTCAGCCGCCATACCCTCGCCCCCCACACCGGGGGCTCCTTCCGCGCCCGCGACCGCCAGAGCCACGTCCTCCGCGGCCTCACCCGCCACGCCGGGCTCCGCCAAACAGGCATCTCCCCGGCCAGCACCGGCATCCGCGCTCTCATCCCCATCCCCCCCGCCCCCGGCATCGGTTCTGGCCCCAACCCCCGCGGCGCCTCCTGGCACGCCCTCCGCCAGACCGGCGCTGCCACTTCTGCCCGCCAACGCCCCGCCCCCCATCCGCGAAACCCGTCCCTCCCCCACCCCTGGGCCGGCCGCGCCACCGCCGATGGCGGCGATGCCTGCCCGTCCGCCCGCCGCCCCGGCCCCTTCCGCCATGATCCCACCCCCCGCGCCATCCGCCACGCCACCGCCCGCCCCCGTGCGGCTGGTGTTCCCGGAAGGCAAGACGGAGTTGTCGCCCGCCGACCAGGAAATCCTGCGCGGCCTGGCCCGCGCGATCCCCGATCCGGCGGGCAACAGCATCAGCATTTTGGCCTACGCGGCGGGGAAGGAAAACGATCCCTCGAAGGCGCGGCGCCTGTCCCTGTCACGCGGCATGGCGGTGCGGACGCTATTGATCGAGAGCGGCATCCCCTCCAGCCAGATCTACGTCCGCGCCCTTGGCGCCGTCCCCACCCCTGACACGCCAGCGGACCGTGTGGAACTGAGCGTCGCGCGCATTGGCGCTCACACTGGCGCCGCCGCGCGATGACGCGGCCCACCACCTATCTGGTGCGGATGGTGGTGTTCCTGCTGCTGGTGGCCGCGGGGGTCGGCTGGCTCGCCCCCGTGCTGTGGCATGTGTTCCTCGCCAATCCCGAACTGAACGGCCTGATCCTGCTGGTGCTGGCGGCCGGCATCGCCTGGAACCTGCGCCAGGTGCTGCGCCTGTCGCCCGAAGTCGCCTGGCTCGACCATTACCGCGTCAGTCCGGGACGGATGGCGGGCGCCCCCACGGCGCGGCTGCTGGCCCCGATGGCGAGGATGCTGAACGCGCGGCATGGCGGCGAGGAAGATGATCCCGTTCTCGATCCTCCTGATTCCTCGCGGCATGACTCCTCGCGGCGTGACTCCCCAAAAAATGATCCCCCGCACCGTGACACCCGTTCGCGCGAGCCCCGCCGCCTGACCCTGTCGGCGGGCGCGACGCGGAGCATGCTGGACAGCCTCGCCTCCCGCCTGGACGAAAGCCGCGAGTTGTCGCGCTACATGACCGGTCTGCTGATCTTCCTGGGACTTCTGGGCACGTTCTGGGGGTTGCTGCGCACGATCGGCGCGGTGGCGGACGTGATCGCCGCCATGACCATCGGCTCAGGCGATGTCGTGGTTCTGTTCGACCAGTTGAAAGCCGGACTGGCCAAACCGTTGCAGGGCATGGGCACGGCGTTCTCCGCCAGCCTGTTCGGTCTCGCCGGAGCATTGGTCCTGGGATTTCTCGACCTCACCGCCGGTCAGGCGCAAAATCGCTTCTTCAATGAACTGGAGGAATGGCTGGCGGGCCTTACCCGCCTGTCGTCGGGCGCGCTGGCGGATGGCGATGGCTCGGTCCCCATCTATGTCCAGGCGCTGCTGGAACAAACCGCCGAGAACATGGAAAGCCTG
>JAYVCG010000292.1:0-7321 GCA_043750075.1 Acetobacteraceae bacterium
ACATCGGCGACATGCGTGGTGATTCTCAAACCTTGCGGCAGGCGCTCCGTCTCGCAAAGCCGTTTCGTTTCCGCCATGTTGCGCGCGGAGACATCGCACAGCGCGACAGCGCATCCCTCGGCCACCAACTGGCGCACCAGTTCGCGGCCCATGCCCGTGCCGCCACCGGTGACAATGGCGATTTTACCGGCGAAGTCTTTCATGGGCCATTTCTCCTTGATGGAATCAGGGTTATCGCGTCGCGTAGACCGCCTGTTCGAAGCGATCCAGCAGGCCGAGGACCGCCGGGTCCGCGAAAGGCAGGATTTGCGTCATCAGCACGCCCGCGATTTGTTTCGCCGGATCAAGCCAGTAATAGGTGTTGTTGATGCCGGCCCAGGCGAGGGAGTTGGCGGAGCGGGCGTTGGGGACGGGTTGGGTGTTGATGAGGAAACTCAGGCCCCATTTCTTGTCCATGCCGGGGAACAGTTCGCAATCGTTCGACATGCGGGGGTTGAAGGTTTTCATCGGCAGCACGTTCAGCGCGCCCATGTGGTTCTGGCCCATCAGCGCGACGGTCTCGGGTTTCAGGATGCGGACGCCGTTCAGCGCGCCGCCGTGCATCAGCGCGCGCAGGAACGTCAGATAATCGCGCGCGGTGGAGAACAGGCCGCCGCCGCCAGGACAGAACTCAGGATTTTCGGCGGGAGGCGGGGCGTCGATCGGGGTCAGGCCGCCCTTTTCATCACGGGCATGCACGCGCGCGAGGCGGTCTTGCCAGCGGGATTGTAAAACAAAACTGGTGTCGGTCATGCCAAGCGGGCCGAACAGATGGTCCTGGAAATACGTCTCCAGGTTCTTCCCGGACACGACTTCCACCATGCGGCCGGCGAGGTCGATGTTGATGCCGTATTCCCACCGCTCACCGGGGTCGAAACCAAGGGGGGCGTGGAGCGCCGCGAGTTTACCCGTGCGGGTCGCGGGCAATCCCGTTTTCGCGGCATAACGGTTCATGTCGGCGTTCCAGGTATCGTAGACGAAACCCGCCGTGTGGGTCAGCAGTTTTCGTAAGGTGACGATGCCCCTGGCGGGCCGTAGTTTCGGTTCGCCGCTGGCGTCGAAGCCGTCCAGCACCATGGGTTTCGCCAGGAAGGGCAGGATGTCGCCGGCGTTTTGATCGAGGTTCAGTTTGCCTTCCTCGACCAGGCGCATGGCGGCGGCGCCCGTGACGGCCTTGGTCATGGAGGCGATGCGGAACACGGTGTCGGTTGTCATGGCCGTGTCGCTCGCGAGATCGCGGCGGCCGAACGCGGCTTCGTGGATCATTCCGTCCGCGTTGGCGGCGGCGGCGGTGACGCCTGGCACATGGCCTGATCGGACGGCGTTTTCCAGCACTGTGTCGATGGCTTTCGTGTCGGGCATGGGCTTGTTCCTTGATTGGTTGGGGGCAGGTTAGCAAAAACCGGGACGATTGCCATGCCGGGACTTGACTGCTCTCACCCACCGCAGCCCTATCGTCCCACCCTTGATCACCAGGAGCACGGCGATGATCACCCTGTCGGAAAATTTCCGCGCGCTGTTCTACACCCCATTCTACGCGGCACATGCGATCGGCGCGTACGAAGCGGAGAAAGTCGCGGTCGCACTACGCGACTCCCCTGACCCCGCCCGCACCGCCGCCGATCTGCGCATGGGCCGGATCGACGTGATGTGGGGCGGCCCCTTGCGCGTGCTGCTGACCCACGCTGCTGATCCCGCCGCCGACGTGGTGTGCTTCTGCGACGTGGTGGCGCGCGACCCGTTCTTCGTCATCGGCCGCGAACCGAGACCCAACTTCCGGCCGTCCGATCTGGTGGGACCACGCTTCGCCTCGGTCTCCGAGGTGCCAACGCCCTGGTTGTGTTTACAGGATGACATCCGCCGCGACGGCGCCGACCCCGCGGCAGTGCTTCGCACACACGGCCCGTCCATGGCGGAAAACGCCGAGGCCCTGCGGGAAGGCCGCCTCGACGCGATCCAGGTATTCCAGCCATATGCCGAGGAATTGTTACAATCTGGCGCGGGCCACCTGTGGTCCGCCGCCGCCAGCCGGGGCCTGACCGCCTACACCACCCTGGTCACGCGCCGCGCCGTCCTGACCACCCGCCGCGACGAGCTGGCCGCGATGGTGCGGGCGATGTACCGGTCGTTACGCTGGCTCGCCACCACTCCGGCCGAGGACGTGGCGCGGGCGCTGGCCTCGTTCTTTCCTGGCATGCCCGCGCCGTTGTTCGCCGCCGCCATCGACCGGTACCGCATGTTGAACCTGTATGGCCCCGATCCGGTCACGCGGCGCGAGGGGGTGGAACGGTTGCAGGCGGCGATGCGCTCCGGTGGTGCGCTGAACCAGGACATCCCGTTCGAGACGGTGGTGGACAACACGCTGGCCGAGGCGGCGGTGGCGGCGGGTCCGCCCGGCGCGTGATCCATGGACCAGAAAGGGACCGTTGTTTCTTTGTATCCCCCGCTCACGCGAAAATCCGGCAACCGGAGCGGTTCAAAGTTTGCCGGCGCGCGCATGGCCCAGCGTCGGTTTTTGGACCGCGGCCAACAGGAATGTCACCACAAAGGCACAAAGACATTCTGTTGAATTCACGAGAAACTCTTTATGCCTTTGCGGTATATTTTTCTGTCTTTCCGCCAGGACGGCGCGGACAGGCGTGCGCGAGGGTCGTACAGCCGCTCCGTGTGGTGCGTAGCCGCTCTCCCGGAGGAAGATATCTGGCTGGCGAAACAAAAGAGTGTCCGCGCCGCCGCGCCTGCCGGCTCGACGTCCGGTATTTCATGATGACGCTCCGCCCTCAGGCCGCCGCCTTGCGGGCAAGGAATGTCATTGAAATCCCGATCGGCCCAACCTTATCGTCCTGGTGGACTTCCAGCGGGCAGCATTCATTATGATAAAGAATCCTGAATACTTCATGCTGTGGCAACGAGTGCATTTCCATGGCGCCGTGGGAAGGCGGGGCCTGAAGATAGTTCGCCAGATGAAATTCATAATCAAAGAGGGCGGTGGGCACCTGAAAATAGCCAATCCCGCCAGGACGCGGCATGCCGCACAACTTATCGAGCATCATGGCGATGATGGGCGGTGGATTGTGTTGCAACACGATGACCGAGAAAAACGCATCCGCGGGCATTGGGTGATCAAGATAGTCCGACAACAACATGAAGCGCGCGTTTCGTAGGCCCACCGAGGAAAATCGCGCCTTGGCCCGGGCCAAATGCGCGGGACTGATATCAACACCGATGTAGGTTTCAAATTCGCGCGCGAGATGTTCGCCCACCCGGCCGGGCCCACACCCAAAATCGACGATTGTCCCATTCCATGGCGGGCTGATCTTGTTACGTACGCAAGCCTTGAAGAATTCGTCCGCATCCCCCGCGCCAGACTGGTAAAATTTTTGTTCGCCCGCCGCGGTAATGGAATTGATTCTAAATTCGTCATGAGTAAGGACTGAGAAAAACGGATCCTCTTTTCCGTAATGAGACCAAACCCCGCGCGTGTGTTCAATCAGGTCGAGCCGTTCCTTGGGTGTGCCGTCTACATCGATATGGCCGCATGACGGCGGATCGGTGGCGAGCCGCGCCAGCGTTTCTCGCGCTTGTCCGTGGGGAATCATTGGCGGAGACGGAGGTTTCCATCGAGAACCCCGCCCATGAAGGAGTAAAACCCGCCGATATCATTTTCGCGCGGCAAAGCGATCTGGCGCCGGAAGACGTACGCGCCCCGCGTGCCGCGGCCGTGGCTTATAAGTTGCTGCTCGTCCTGCGTTCCCCAAACGCGGCGCCGTCGCCTTCCACGGCGTCTTCCGCGCCAAACGCTGGGCCGGCGGCCATGACAGCACGGGAAACCCGGTGAAAAGCGGGACCCGCGGCATCGGCGTGCATCCCGGACACGGTAACATCTTCATCTCCGATTACGACATGATGAGTTTGTGGGTGCGCAACGATGCCGGGGGATACCGCGAACTGTTCGCCTCCGCGCTGAAGCAGGGCGCCGGCCGTGGCCCATGGACCAGGGAAGCGATGGACGCGGTACGGCTGCTGAACCACGCGCTGCTCAGCCCGTTACAGCATGGCGCGCAGGACGATTTCACCCCTCCGCCCACCCATGAGCATCCCGGCGTGCGACAGGACACACGCTATCTGTGCTTTTCGCGAGGGCGAGGCGGCCTATCTGGAAGGCATGGCCGCCTGCGCCGCCTGTTACGCGCGCTGGCACCTGCACTGGCCCTGTGACGAAGCGGGCGGCTTCACCCAGGCGCTGCATCCGTGAGAAGCGCGGGCGTCAGATTTCCGCCGCCATCAGATAATTCACCCCCAGATCGCGCGATATCCGCCAGCCGCCCAGACCGGGCGACAGTCCCGCCGAGTCCGTGACGCGGGCACGCGCCTGCTGGAGCAGCCGCGCCAGTTCAGCCGGAGTGATGAAACGCCGCCAGTCATGCGTCCCCACCGGCAACAGCCGCAGCACGTATTCCGCGCCCAGTTTGGCGGTCAGAAACGACCGGCGCGTGCGGTTAAGGGTGGAGAGGAACAGCATTCCCCCTGGCTCCAGCAGCGCCGTCAGCGCACGGACGAAGGCGGCGGGATCGGGTACATGCTCGATCACCTCCAGCGCGGTGATGAGGGGGAAGCGGGCGCCTTCCGCCAGCAAATCCTCAGCCAGCGCGACACGATAGCGCGGGCCGGACTCCCCGCCATGCGCACGGGCGGCGGCGATCACGTCCGGGGCCGCGTCGATGCCGAGCACGTCGAAGCCATGCCGGGACAGCGCCTCCGCCGCGAGGCCCCCGCCGCAGCCCACATCCAGCAGCCGCACACCCGCCGCGCCCGGAAAGCGCCGCGCCGCGCGGTCCAGAATCCACCCGATCCGTGCCGGATTCATCGCGTGCAGCGGCCGCATCGGTCCGTTCCGGTCCCACCAGCGCGCGGCCAGGGCGTTGAAGCGCGCCACCTCGTCCGCCGATACCAAGCGGTCATTCGCCGTTTCCGCACCACCCATGGTTGCCCCTCCGATGCCTCGCCGGTATCTACCGGGCATGATCCTGAAGACCTTACTCCCCAGGTGCAACGGCGAGGCCCCATGCCGCGTATCGTGATGAAATTCGGCGGCACCTCCGTCGCCGACCTGGACCGTATCCGCACTGTGGCCCAACGCGTGAAGCGCGAGGTGGACGCGGGCCATGAGGTCGCCGTCGTCGTGTCCGCCATGTCGGGCACGACCAACCAACTTGTCGCCTGGTGTCAGGCGCTCGACGAACTGCATGACCCGCGCGAATACGACACCGTCGTCGCGACGGGCGAGCAGGTGACGGCCGGCCTGCTGGCCATAGCGCTGCGGAAGATCGGCATCGACGCCCGTTCCTGGCAGGGCTGGCAATTGCCGCTGCGCACCGACGACGCGCACGCCAAGGCGCGTATCCTGTCGATCGACGGGGACGCCCTGATCGCGGCCATGCAACGCGGTCAGGTCGCGGTGGTCGCGGGGTTTCAGGGCATTGGCCCCGATGACCGCATAGCCACGTTGGGCCGCGGCGGATCGGATACCTCGGCGGTGGCGCTGGCGGCGGCGTTGAAGGCGGATCGCTGCGACATCTATACGGATGTCGATGGCATCTATACGACGGACCCGCGCATCGTGCCCAAGGCGCGCAAGCTCGCGAAAATCTCCTATGAGGAAATGCTGGAACTGGCCTCGGTTGGCGCCAAGGTGTTGCAGAGCCGCAGCGTCGAACTGGCGATGAACGAACGGGTGCGGGTCCAGGTGCTGAGCAGCTTTCAGGACATTCCCGGCACGCTGGTGGTGGATGAGGACGAGATCGTGGAAAAAGAAGTTGTCTCCGGGATCGCCTATGCCCGCGATGAAGCGAAGATCACCTTGCGGCGCGTGCCCGACCGGCCCGGCATCGCGGCGGCGATCTTTGGCAAACTCGCCGAGGATAACGTCAACGTGGACATGATCGTGCAGAACATCGGCGCCGATGGCACGACCGACATGACCTTCACCATCAACAAGATCGATTTGCCGCGCGCTCAGGCGGCGCTGGCGGCGATCCAGGGGCAATTGGGGCATACCGAGGTGCTGGTGGACCCCAACGTCGCCAAGATCAGCGTGGTCGGGGTCGGCATGCGCAGCCACGCGGGGGTGGCCAACACGATGTTCCGCGCGCTGGCCGACAAATCCATCAACATCCAGGTGATTTCCACCAGCGAGATCAAGGTCAGCGTGCTGATCGGCGCCGAATACACCGAACTCGCGGTCCGTGCCCTGCATACCGCGTATGGCCTCGATGCCAACTGATCCCGCCGTCCCCGGTCCCATGACCGGTCCCGCCGCTGGATTCCCCCCTGGCCTCCCCCCTGGCGGGTCCACCCCCGATCCGGACCGGGCCGCGCTCGACCGGCTCTGGGCGCGCGGGGCCGCCTTCCTCGGCTGCCCCATCGCCATTCTGGGCGGGGCGATGAGCTGGGTGAGCGAGCGGCATCTGGTGTCGGCCATCTCCAACGCGGGCGGCTTCGGGGTGATCGCCTGCGGCGCGATGACGCCCGCTCTGCTGGCGGCGGAGATCGCCGCGACCCAGGCGATGACCACGAAACCGTTCGGGGTCAATCTGATCACCATGCATCCGGCGTTGCACGATCTGGTGCGTGTCTGCCTGGAGGCGAAGGTCACGCACATCGTCCTGGCCGGGGGCATTCCGCCAGGTGCCGCGGTGAAGGCGGTGAAGGATGGCGGCGCGAAGCTGATCTGTTTCGCCCCCGCGCTGGTGCTGGCGCGGCGTTTCGTGCGCTCCGGCGCCGATGCGATCGTGATCGAGGGCTCGGAGGCCGGGGGGCATATCGGCCCCGTGTCGCTGACCGTGCTGGCGCAGGAAATCCTGCCGCATGTGCGGGAAGTGCCGGTGTTCGTGGCCGGAGGGCTGGGACGCGGGGACGCGATCCTGGCGTATCTGGAAATGGGCGCCGCGGGCGCGCAGCTTGGCACGCGCTTCGCGGCGACGCGGGAGTCGATCGCGCACGCCAACTTCAAGAAAGCCTTCATCCGCGCCAATGCCCGCGACGCGCTGCCCTCCGTGCAACTGGACGAGCGCTTCCCCGTCATCCCGGTGCGCGGTCTGGTGAATGAGGGGACAAAACTGTTCCTGCGCCATCAGGCCGAAACGCGCGACAAATTCCAGTCCGGTGAACTGAACAAGGAAGCCGCGCAACTGGTGATCGAGCATTTCTGGGCCGGCGCCCTGCGGCGCGCGGTGATCGACGGCGATATCGAGATGGGTTCGGTGATGGCGGGCCAGTCGGT
>JAYVCG010000293.1:0-4548 GCA_043750075.1 Acetobacteraceae bacterium
GCCGGTTCTGTGCCGGGGGCATGCCCCCGGCACAGAACAAGAACGAAGCGGACAGATCACGAGCTACATAAACCGGACACGTTGACGAGCTAGGGACACTTCACCGTCCAGACGGTTGACCATACCGTCCAGCCGGTATACCATCCGCCCATGTCCATCCCCCCTCAACCCACCGACGCCCGCACCCGCATCCTCGACGCCGCCGAGGCTCTTGTTCGCGCCAAGGGTGTCACCGGCCTGACCCTCGACGCGGCGGCGCGCGAGGCGGGCGTGTCCAAGGGCGGCCTGCTGTATCATTTCGCCTCCAAGGAAGCGTTGCTGACTGGCCTGCTCGCCCGCCTCGCCACCTTCATTGGGGAGGATTTCCAGGTCTCCATCGTCGCCCAGAGCGAAGGCCCAGGCCGCGTCGCCCGCGCGATGCTTTCGTGGGCTTTTGGTCTGACGCCGGAGGCGATGAACGAACGCTGCGACCGGGCGGCGGCTGTGTTCCTCGCCGCGTTCCATCACGATCCGGCGTTGCTCGACCCAATCCGCGCCGTTGTCGCCCGGATGCGGGAGGCCGTCGCCGCCGATGGTCTGCCGCCCGGTCATGGCGGCGCCATCATGGCGGCCGGGGACGGGCTGTTCATGGCCCGCATCTTCGGCCTCTACGCGCCGACGGAGACGGAAATGCACCAGATGCACGCTGCTTTGTCGCGTCTGCTGGAGCCCGCGTCATGAAACACAAATCGCTCGTACTGGGCGTGGTGCTGCTGACCGCGACGGGGATTGCCGCTTTGTTCCAGTCGCATCCCGGTCAGGCCGACAATCCCATCATCGAACAGCCCCAGCCCATCGGCATCGGCGCCCTTGGCCGGGTGGAGCCAGCGTCGCGTGTCCGCAAACTGAACCAGGCGGGGGGCATGAACGTATCCAGACTCGCCACGTTGCTGGTGCGGGAGGGGGATCGCGTGACCCAGGGCCAGTTGCTCGCCGAATTTTCCGACGCCGCGCAGAAGGATGCCGCGACCGCGCAGGCGGCGGCGATGGTACGGCAGGCGGAGGCATCGCTGGCGCGGATCAGGGCCGCCGGACGGGCCGAGGACATCCAGGCGCAGCGCGACCGGGTGGCGGCCTTGCGCGCCGCCGAGGCCAGCCTGACCCGTGACGCCGCCCGGTCGGAGGCGTTGACCCCCTCCGGCGCCGGAGCCGTCGCCACCGCCGAGCGCAACCGCTTCGCCGCCACCCGCGCCCGCGCCGAACGTGCCGAGGCCGAGGCCGCGCTGCTGAAACTGCTGACCCCGCGGGCCGAGGATCTGGCCGTCGCCGGGGCTGAACGCGCCGCCGCCCATGCCGCCTGGCAAAAAGCCCAGGCGGATGGGGATTTATCGCGGGTGTTCGCGCCGATCGGGGGGACGATTTTGAAGGTGTACGCCCGGCCGGGCGATCAGGTGGGCTCGGACGGGCTGCTGGACATGGCCGATCTCGACCAGATCGACATCGTGGCGGATGTGTATGAAACCGATCTGCCGCGGCTGCGGCGGGACGCGCCCGCCGCGGTGGTGGTGCCGGGCGATCCGCGCCGCTATGCCGCGACGGTGCGCGAAATCGGCTGGACTGTCCGCCGCACCGTGCAGGCCAACACCGATCCCGTCGCCGCCACCGACGCCCGCACCGTCGAAATCCGCCTCACTTTGGGCGAGGAAGGCCGGGTGGCCCTGATGCGCCGGACCAACATGCAGGTGCAGGTGGCGATCCGCCCGTGAACGCGATCTTCCCTCCGCCGCGGATGGAGAGCGTGATCCGGCCGGTCCAGGGCGGGCTCGGGATCGACGCGGCGCGGCTGCCGCTGCGCCTCGCCTGGCGGCAGTTGCGGGCGGAGAAGGCGCGGCTGGCCTCGGCCATCGCGGGGGTGATGTTCGCCTGCGTGCTGGTGTTCATGCAGCTTGGCTTCCGCTCCGCCCTGTTCGACAGCGCGACCGCGTTGCTGTCCTCGATGCGGGCCGACGTTTTCCTCATGCACCCGCTGACCACCGCGAGCTTCCGGCCCGAGACCCTGCCGCGCGTCCGCGTCAGCCAGGCGCTCGCGCTGCCCGAGGTGGTGGCCGCCGTTCCCGTTTATCTGGCGCAGGCCACGTGGCGGAACCCGGAGACGGGCACGCGCCGCGCCGTGCAACTGATCGGCTTCGACACCGAATCCGGGGTGATGGGTTTCCCCGGTCTCGCTTCGGTGATCGAGACGCTGAAACAGCCCGACACCTTCGCTTTCGACCGCCGTTCCCGCCCCGAGTTCGGCAATGTTCCCCGTCTGCTGGCGGAGCGCGGTCCGTTCCAGGTCCAGATCGCCAACCGCATGATGGAGGTGGTGGGGCTGGTGGACATCGGCCCCTCGTTCGGCGCCGATGGCAACGTGGTGATGTCGGAGGTGAATTTCCGCCGTGCCGTCAGCGCGCGCGCCTTCACCAGCGTCGATCTGGTGGCGATCAAACTGAAGCCCGGCGCGGACCGGGACGCGGCGATCAGGCGGCTGCGTCAGGTGCTGCCGCCGGACGTGACGGTGCTGAGCCACGCCCAACTGGTGGCGCATGACCGGGCGTACTGGGAAAACGCGACCCCGATCGGCTTCATCTTCGCGTTCGGCAGCCTGATGGGCCTGATCGTCGGCATGGTGATCGTCTATCAGATCCTGTTCAGCGACATCGCCAGCCATCTGAAGGAATACGCGACCCTGAAGGCGATGGGGTATTCCAATGGGTATCTTGGCCGCACCGTGCTCAGCGCCGCGTTGCTGCTGGCGATCCTGGGGTTCATTCCGGGCGTGGTGCTGTCGGCGGTGCTGTACGACGTGGTCGGCAAAGGAACGTTCCTGCCGCTGATGATGGACGTGGCGCGAGCCGCGAGCGTGTTCGGGTTGATCTTCGCCATGTGCGCCGCCGCCGGTCTGCTGGCGATGCGCAAGCTGCGGGACGCCAATCCGGCGGACATGTTCTGATGAACGGGCCACCCGTTTCCATCCGCGGTCTGTCACATGCGTTCGGCGCGGGCGAACTGAGCCGCGTTGTACTGCGCGACATTCATCTCACGGTCGAGCCGGGGGAAATCGTGTTGCTGACCGGTCCCTCTGGCAGTGGCAAGACCACGCTGCTGACCCTGACCGGTGCGCTGCGGGCGATGCAACAGGGGAGTTGCGTGGTGCTTGGCCAGGAACTGATGGGCGCGCGGGAGGCACAACGCGTGGCGCTGCGCCGCCGGATCGGGTTCATTTTTCAGAGCCACAATTTGCTGAGTTTCCTGTCCGCGCGGCAGAATGTCGCCATGGCGCTGGAGCTGCGTACCGGGCTGGGGGAGCGGGACAGGCTGGATCGCGCTGATGCCATGCTGGCCGCCGTGGGGCTGGGGGACCGGGGGGATGACCGGCCGGACAAGCTGTCCGGCGGGCAGCGGCAGCGGGTGGCGGTGGCGCGGGCGCTGGTGGGGGAGCCAGGGTTGATCCTGGCCGATGAGCCGACCGCCGCGCTGGACCGTCAGGCGGGGGGAGATGTGGTGCGGTTGTTGCGTGATCTGGCGCGGCGGCGGGGGGTGCCGATCTTGCTGGTGACGCATGATCCGCGGATTTTGGATGTCGCGGACCGGATCGTGGCGATGGAGGATGGCAAGATCGTGACGGCGGAGGCGGTGCCGTGAAGGAAGGCCAGGGCCCCGGCCCCTGGACCGCGATCCATGGAGTGGTTCCAAGGGCAAGCCCTTGGCGGGGTCCAGGGGCGGCGCCCTGATGGGGTCCGGGGTGAAACCCCGGCGCTTCTCATGCTAACCATCCCCCACCCGGCCAGGAACGACCCATGAACCCCGCCTCCCTCCCCTTCGACGCCGAAACAATGCTGGCCGGCCTCCAGGACTGGATCACCTGCGAAAGCCCGACCTTCGACCCGGCGGCGGTCAACCGCATGATGGACATCGCCACCCGCGCCCTGATCCTGTCAGGCGCCCGCACCGAACGCATCGCCGGACGCATGGGCTTCGGCGACTGCGTCCGCGCCACCTTCCCGCACGCCACGCCCCCACATGCCGGGCATCCTGGTGATGGGACACCTCGACACCGTCCACCCGGTCGGAACGCTGAACACACTACCCTTCCGGCGTGAGGGCAACAAAGCCTGGGGACCGGGCATCCTCGACATGAAAGGCGGCAACTACCTGGCGGTGGAAGCCATCCGCCAACTGTCACGAGCGCGGATCGAAACGAAACTGCCGGTGACGGTGCTGTTCACCAGCGACGAGGAAGCCGGCAGCCCCTCCACCCGCGATCTGATCGAAGCGGAAGCGTCGCGCCACAAATACGTTCTTGTCCCGGAACCGGCACGCGCCGATGGCGGCGTGGTGACGGGCCGTTACGCCATCGCCCGTTTCACCATGCAAGCCACCGGCGTCCCCAGCCACGCGGGCGCGCGGCTGGGAGAGGGCCGCTCGGCGATCCGCGAAATGGCCCGGAAAATCGTTGCCATCGAAGACATGACCACCAGCGATTGCACGTTCAGCGTCGGCGTCATTCATGGCGGGCAATGGGTCAAT
>JAYVCG010000294.1:0-5280 GCA_043750075.1 Acetobacteraceae bacterium
GCTGCCCGACGCGATGGAGGGACCAACCCCTGTTTCCGCCCTCATCCACGCCGCGACCATGGTGACAGCAGGCGTGTTCCTGATGGCGCGCATGTCGCCGCTGATGGAATACGCCCCCCACGCGCTGGGTTTTGTCACCTTCATCGGCGCCTCCACGGCGCTGTTCGCGGCCACGGTCGGCTGTTGCCAGAACGACATCAAACGGGTGATCGCCTATTCCACCTGCTCGCAGCTTGGCTACATGTTCGTGGCGGCGGGGGTGGGCGCCTATCAGGCCTCGGTGTTCCATCTCATCACCCATGCGTTCTTCAAGGCGCTGCTGTTCCTCAGCGCGGGCTCGGTGATCCATGCCATGTCGGACGAGCAGGACATGCGCCGCATGGGGGGCCTGGCGAAACTCATTCCCATCACCTGCGTGGTGATGTGGATCGGCAATCTGGCGCTGGCGGGCATCCCGCCGCTGGCCGGGTCGTATTCCAAGGACGCGATCATCTCGGCGGCGTATTTGTCTCACACGCCGATCGGCACCTATGCCTTCGTCTGCACCGTGCTGGCCGCGTTCCTGACCGCGTTCTATTCCTGGCGTCTGCTGTTCCTGACCTTCCATGGCAAGCCGCGCGCCGATCATCACACCATGGAGCACGTCCACGAATCCCCCATGGTCATGATCGGGCCGCTGCTGGTCCTGGCGGTGGGCGCGGTGTTCGCGGGCTTCACCCTCAACACATGGTTCATCGGCCACGGCCAGGACCATTTCTGGAACCACGCCATCTTCAACACCCCGCATAACGAGATCATGCATCATATCGAGCACGCGCCGCTCTGGGTCGAAGCCCTGCCCTTGATCGTGGCGGTCGCGGGCATCGCGCTGGCCTGGCTGATGTACATCGTCAATCCCGCGCTGCCGAAAAAACTCGCGAAGCAGTTTCCAAAAATCTACTTTTTCCTGCTGCACAAATGGTATTTCGACGAGATCTACGACCGGATTTTCGTCAAACCCTTGCTGCGTCTGGCCAGTTTCTCCTGGCGCGTGGGCGATGCCACGATCATCGACGGCGTGCCGAACGGGCTCGCCGCCATGGCGGGCAGCGGGTCGCGCCAGATGGTGAAACTCCAGACCGGCTCGCTCGCCACCTATGCCTTTGTCATGCTGATCGGCGTCGTCGTGCTGGTCGGCGTCTTCATGTTCTTCCGGTGAGACAATGAACGCCGCTGGCTTCCCCATCCTCTCCCTGATCACCTGGCTGCCGCTGGCGGGTTGCGCCGTTATCATGGCCGTGCGCGGCGACGAGGAAACCGTCGCCTCCAATGCCCGCTGGACCGCGCTGTGGACGAGCCTGCTCGTGGCGGCGCTGTCCCTTGTGCTCTGGGTCAAATTCGACCCCGCCGAGGCCGGGTTCCAGTTCAATGAATCCCTGACCTGGCTGCCGCATTACCGCATTGGCTACAAAATGGGCGTGGACGGCATTTCCGTCCTGTTCGTTCTGCTCTCGACCATTTTGACTCCGATCTGCATCCTCGCGAGCTGGGAGTCGATCCAGACCAAGGTGCGCGAATACATGCTGGCCTTCCTGGTGCTGGAAACCATGATGGCCGGCATGTTCTGCGCCACCGATTTCGTCGTCTTCTACATGTTCTTCGAGGCCGTGCTGATCCCGATGTATCTCATCATCGGCATCTGGGGCGGGCCGCGCCGGGTCTACGCCGCCGTCAAGTTCTTCCTGTTCACGCTGACGGGTTCGGTGTTGATGCTGCTGGCGCTGATCGCCATGTGGGTCCATGCCGGAACAACTGATATTTCGGTGCTGATGGAAACCCAGTTCCCCGTCCGCATGCAGACCTGGCTGTTCTTCGCGCTGTTCGCTTCCTTCGCCGTCAAGGTGCCGATGTGGCCGATGCACACATGGCTGCCTGATGCGCATGTGGAGGCGCCGACCGCTGGTTCCGTCATCCTCGCCGGTGTGTTGTTGAAGATGGGCGCTTACGGTTTCCTCCGCTTCTCGGTGCCGATGCTGCCCGACGCGGCGCAGGCGTACGCGCCGTTCATCTACACGCTGTCGGTGATCGCGGTGATCTATACCTCTCTCGTCGCGTTGGCGCAGGAGGACATGAAGAAGCTGATCGCCTATTCCTCCGTCGCGCACATGGGCATCGTCACCATCGGCATCTTCACCTTCAACGAGCAGGGCATTCAGGGCTCGCTGTTCCAGATGCTCTCGCACGGCATCGTTTCGGGCGCGTTGTTTCTGATCGTCGGCGTCGTCTACGACCGCGTCCACTCGCGGGAAATCGCGCGTTATGGCGGCCTCGCCGACCGGATGCCCGCCTACGCGCTGGTGTTCATGCTGTTCACCATGGCCTCCGTCGGCCTGCCCGGCACGGCGGGTTTCGTGGGCGAGTTCCTGGTCATCGTCGGCGCGTTCCAGGTCAGTTTCTGGCTCGCCCTCCTCGGTGGTTCCGGCATGATCCTGGGCGCCGTCTACATGCTGTATCTGTACCGGCGGGTGGTGTTCGGCGCCCTCACGCGCGATGACCTGAAACGCATCCTCGATCTCAGCCCGCGCGAATGGGCCGTGTTCGCGCCGTTGATCGTGCTGACGTTGTGGATGGGCATCTACCCATCCAGTTTCACGAGCTTCTTCGATCAAAGCGTCGCCGCGATGGTGAAACACCACCACGCCGCCATCGCCAAGACCACGAAACTCGCCGAGGTGGTGAAGTGATGAACTGGACCCTGGCCCTGCCGGAAATCGTCCTCGCCTGTCTGGGCATGGCGATCCTGATCTTTGGCGTGCTGTGGAAACAGGAGAGCACGCGTCAGGCGACCATGCTCGCCATCGGCGCCTTCGCGGTGGCCGCGATGCTGGCCATGACACGCCAGACCGGCTTCGGCTTCAACGGTCAGTTCGTCGCCGATTCGTTCGCGACCTTCAACAAAATGCTGATCCTCCTGGGCGGCACGCTGGCGCTGATCCTGTCGCTGGACTGGAACAAATCCCAGGGCATTGCCCGCTTCGAGTATCCGGTGCTGGTGCTGTTCGCCACCGTCGGCATGATGATCATGGTGTCGGCGTCGAACCTGATGACGCTGTACGTGGGTCTGGAACTGCAATCCCTGGCGCTCTACGTGCTTGCCGCCTTCGACCGCGACAACGTGCGTTCGTCGGAGGCGGGGTTGAAGTATTTCGTTCTCAGCGGCCTCGCCTCCGGTCTGCTGCTGTATGGCGTGTCGCTGGTGTATGGTTTTTCCGGCACGATGGATTTCCAGGCACTGCATGACACGCTGCTTAAACCCGACGCCGCGCAGCCGGGCCTGATCGTCGGCGTGGTGTTCGTGCTGGTGGGTCTGGCGTTCAAGGTGTCCGCCGTGCCGTTCCACATGTGGACGCCGGATGTGTATGAAGGGGCGCCCACGCCGGTCACGGTGTTCTTCGCCACCGCGCCCAAGGTCGCCGCGATGGGTTTGCTGCTGCGTGTGATGGGGACGTCTTTCGCTGGTCTGGTGCCCGCCTGGCAATCAGTGATCATCCTGATGTCGCTGGGTTCGATGGTACTGGGCGCGCTGGCCGCGATCGGGCAACAGAACATCAAGCGGCTGATGGCATATTCGTCCATTGGGCACATGGGCTACGCGTTGATCGGTCTCGCCGTGGGCACCTCGGACGGGGTGCGGGGCGTGCTGGTGTACATGGTGGTTTACGTGTTGATGACGGCGGGAACTTTCGCCTGCATCATGGCGATGCGGCGTCAGGGCAAGCCGGTCGAGCAAATCTCCGACCTTTCCGGGCTTGGCACCAACGATCCCGGTCTGGCGTTGGCGCTCAGCGTGTTCATGTTCAGCCTCGCGGGCATTCCGCTGATGGCCGGGTTTTTCGCCAAGCTCTACATCTTCCTCGCGGCGGTGAAATCCGGGCTATGGGTGCTGGCCGTGGTGGGGGTGCTCGCCAGTGTCGTGGGCGCGTTCTATTACATCCGCATCGTGAAGATCATGTATTTCGACGCGCCCGCCGAGGCATTTGATCGCCGCCCAGCCGCGTTGTCTTTCGTGGTGGCGGCGACCGGGTTGTTCACCGCGTTCTTCTTCCTGTTTCCCGCGCCGATCGTGGATGCCGCCGAAATGGCCTCGCGGGTATTGTTCCGCTGACCCCCAATGGATGGTTTCCAAAGGCCCCGCCTTTGGCGGAGGTCCAGGAGGCGGAGCCTCCTGGCGGGGCGCGGGGCAGCGCCCCGCATGCCGGCGATCAGGGCTTCGCCCCGAACCCCACGTCATGCGAAGCATGCCATGCATGACGAGGCCTTGCCTCCTGGACCTCCACCAAGGGCGGTACCCCTTGGAACCCGTCCATGGGAGTCGCCACGCCCTCCCTACCTCCACTCGCCTCCGCGTGATACACTCGCTGTGCCCTTCACGCGACAGGACAAAAGGTTTCCCATGCAACGACGTCTGCCTCTCGCCCTGCTGAGCGCCGCCGCCCTCGCCTGTGTCCAGCCCAGTCCCGCCGTGGCGCTGGTCATCGCCAAGACCTATGCCGCCAGCCTCAGCACCAGCGCCAAAACCGTCATCGACACCGCCATCGCCTTCTATCAGACCGCGTTCTCCGACCCGATCACCGTCAACATCGAATTTCATGACATGGGCTCGGGCCTCGGCCAGAGCGACACGTTCGAGACCACCTTGACCTACGCCCAGTACCGCGTGGCGCTGCTGGCCGACGCCACCAGCGCCAACGACGCCATCGCCCTCGCCAACACCGCGGGCGGCGTCACCAATCCCGTCAACGGCGGTGCGTCCATCACCCTGAAAACCGCCAACGCCCGTGCCGTGGGGCTCAGCGGCGTGGGGGGCACCTTCACCGATCCGCTCTCCGGCTGTGTCGGCTACACCGGCGACAGTTGCATCGGCCTGGACCTGAGCATCACCAACGATACCGTCCGCGGCTTCAGCAGCGGCCACAGCCTCATCACCGTCGTCGAGCACGAAATCAACGAAGCCCTCGGCCTGGGCTCCACGCTGACCGGCATCAAGGTTCCCGCCATCCCGGCCGCCGAGGATCTGTTCCGCTGGGCCAGAAGCGGCGTGCGGAGCTTCAATACCAATGCCTGCGGCGGCGAGCCCGCCGCGTATTTCTCCATCGACGGCGGCGCCACCAACCTGAACGGCTTCAACAATTGCGCCAACGGCGCGGATTACGGCGACTGGGTGACGCACACGCCCACACAGATCCAGGATGGCATCACCAACGGCACCGGCGCCCCGTTCATGACCACGGCGCTGCCCGA
>JAYVCG010000295.1:0-6228 GCA_043750075.1 Acetobacteraceae bacterium
GTCACCCCCTCACGGGCACGCCGGTGCAGATAGCGGACGACATCAAACGCTACGCGGAGGTGGGCGTCCGCCACATGATGTTCCCCATGGTCGTTCGCCGCCCCGGTGTCACCGCGCAGCAGTCCTTGGAGCGTATGGAGCGCTTTGCCACCAAGGTCATGCCGCACGTCTAGGCTTTGTGTAGCCGAGCAAAGTGCCGCCGCCAGACGGTCTGGCACCTTTCACAAACGAACGTTTGCGCACCTGACGCCACCGCTCTGGGCAGCGCGATCGGTCAGGCGATTTCCGGGCAGGCCGGTATCCCGGAACCCGCGCCGGCCGCTCTATTGGCGCTGGCTCTGGGCTTGCTGGCCGGGCTGCGCCGCCACCGCCCTGGAGCGCCCTGAATAATTTCAACCGGTGATACGTTTGAAACGGAAGGCATGCTGCATGTTTGAGCAAGAGGCTGTAGTCTCGCCATAAGAAACCGGTCTCCAGGGCCGGCGAATCTGGGACCACCGCTCATGGATGGAATCGCACGCTCCGCCACGCCGGAAAGGAAAGCGTCCACGGGAACGGACGGCGGAACGCACGCCGCCGCGCCAATGCCCGCGCCACGGCGCTGGGGGGGGCTCAGGATGCACCACCTGCTGGTGCTGGCGTTCACCCTGGTCACCGCCATTCCGCTCGCGGTCCTGGCGATATGGGAAGGCAAGACCGCGTTCCAGAATGAGATGGAATCGGTGCGGGAGCGGCATTTGCTGGTCGCCCGCAACCTGACCTCCACCCTGTCCCGCTATGTGATGGACCTGAATTCCGCCTTCTCCCTGGCCTTCACCGATGGGGCGCTTTCCCCCTCCAACAGCGGTCTTGGCAAACTCCTGACCTCGCTGGACGTGGTGCATGTGTGCATCCTGAACGCCGATGGCGCGGTCGAAAGCATTTTCCCCGGTCTGATGGACGAGCCGATCCGCCGCCGCCCGGACGCGGAACGCTTCAAAATCCTGCGCGCCCTGGCGGATGAGAAAACGGACGAGCCGGTGTTGTCCAAACTTTATCACGATGCCATCGGGCGGCCGGTCTTCTACATCGTGAAGGCCCTGCCCGGCGGGAGGATGGGCATGGGAATCGTCACCACGCAGTATCTGGTGTCGTTGCAGCAGGCCATCGCCTTCGGGGATCGCGGACATGCGGTGCTGACCGACAGCAAGGGCCAGGTCATCGCCCACCCCCTGCGCGACTGGGTCGCGGCGTCGCGCGACATTTCCGGAGTACCGGCGGTCGCGGCGATGATGCGGGGCGAAACCGGTGTCGGCCAGTTCTATTCGCCCGCGTTCAACGACACGATGATCGCGGGCTACGCGGTGGTGCCGGAAACCGGCTGGGGCGTCATGGTGCCGCAACCGATCACCGAATTGCGCCGCCGCGCCAATCAGGTCAACGAACTGGCCTTCGTCATCGCCGTGGCCGCCTTCCTGGCGGCGGCGCTGATCAGCTACCTGATCGCCCTCTGGCTGACCCGCCCGGTGCGCCGCGTGGCCGCGACGGCGGAGGCGGTGATCGCCGGCAACGACCATGTCTCCGTTCCCGCCCCAGGTCTCTGGGCTCCTTCGGAAATTCGCAGTCTGGGTCTGGCTTTTAACACGATGCTGGAGGATTTGCGGCGCAAGGCGGGCGAAACCGCGCAGGCCTTGCGGCAGGCGGAAACCTCCAGCAAGGCCAAGACCCAGTTCCTGGCCAACATGAGCCATGAACTCCGCACCCCGCTCAACGCCGTGGTCGGCATGATGGAACTGATGCGCCTGTCCGGCGTGTCCTCCACCCAGCAGAGCTATCTGGAACAGGCGAACCGCTCCTCCCAGGCCCTGCTGCGGATGGTCAACGACGTGCTCGATTTGTCGGAGATGGAAGTCGGCAAGATCGCCCTGAAATCCGCCCCCTTCCGGCTCGATGCCCTGATCGACGCCGCGCGCGCCCAGTGCGCCGAACAGGCGGAGGACAAGAAACTCACCCTCTCGGTGCTGCTGCCCGAAACCGCCGGCATGACGCTGACCGGCGACAAACAGCGCCTGCTGCAAATTCTGGGCAATCTGCTGAACAACGCCATCCGGTTCACCGAATCCGGCGGCGTGGCGATCCGCGTGTCCACCGTCCACGAAACCCCCGCCACGGTTCACCTCCGGTTCGAGGTCGGCGATACCGGCATCGGCGTCCCCGCCGAGATGCAGGAGCGTATTTTCGACGCCTTCACCCAGGGCGACAGTTCCATGACCCGGCGTCATGGCGGCAGCGGTCTGGGCCTCGCCATCGTGAAGGAACTCATCCAGCGCATGAACGGCACCTTTGGCGTCCAGAGCATCCTGGGCGTGGGCTCGACCTTCTGGGTATCGCTGCCGTTTGACAAATCCCCGGCCACGCTGGAATGGGTGCTCCCGGTCCAGACGCCGCGGCCCTCGCCAGGGACGCGATCCGGGACACAATCTGAGGCGCGATCTGGGGCACACCCAGAAATGCTCCCGGTGATGGAGCCTCCGCCGGGCGCGGCGGCGCCCCTCGCCATCGTCACCAGACCGCGTGTGGCCTCGGTGGCCGGCCGCGCCTTTCAGGATGTCCTGCGCCAGGCGGGCCGGACCTCGTTCCGCATCCTGCTGGTGGAGGACAATTCCGCCAATCTCCGTGTCACCCAGGCCCTGCTGGAAACCCTGGGCTGCGACGTGCGGACGGCCGTGAACGGGATCGAGGCCGTGATGGCCTACCGCGAAGCGAGCTACGACCTGATCCTGATGGACTGTCAGATGCCCGAAATGGATGGGTATCAGGCCACCCAGGCCATCCGGCGGATCGAAATGTTCGACGGACGCGCCACCCCGATCGTCGCGCTGACCGCGCACGCGATGGACGGCAGCCGGGATCAGTGCCTCACCGCCGGCATGGACGATCAGTTGTCGAAACCGCTGACCCTCGCCGCGCTGACCAGAAAATTGCGGGAATGGCTGACCCCGGCGCGGCCAGTGGCCTGAAAACGGACTGGCCCCCCGCGCGACTTGCTCGATGACCGGCGGCGCGGCGAACGGGTTCAAGGTCAGCAATAAGGGCCGTTGGTATGAGCCCCTTGCCATCCAATGCCATTCTGCAAGAGGCTATTGAAACGTGGAACCCAAGGAATAACCATGCTCGCCAAACCCGTTCGCGAACGAACATTCGCGAAAGTCTCCGCGGACAAGGCGGAGTTCGCCGCCGCGGGCGGAAGCATGATGTCTGGTCACGCGCTTGTGCCGAAGGGCGGTGAGCGGAGCAACGCGCCGCGGACCCATGGAGTCAGCCCGCCCACGGTGCCGCCCACGGTGCCGCGCATCGTCGCCGGGCACCGGATGGGGGCATGACGGGTCTGTCGTTTCCCGCCTTCATGGGCGGCGGAGACACTGGTGTTCTGATCGGCGCCAAGGATTGGTCGGCCACGCCACTTGGGCCGCTCGCCTCCTGGCCGCGGAGTTTGAGGAGCACGGTCGATCTGGCTCTTGCCTCGCCACTCGCGATGATCGTGCTCTGGGGACCAGAGCTGATCCAGATTTACAATGACAATTACGCGGTGATCGCCGGCGCCAGGCACCCTCAGGCACTGGGCCAGCGCACGCGTGACTGCTGGCCCGAGGTCTGGACGTTCAACGCGCCGATCTACGAAGCCGTGTTTCGTGGCGAGTCGCGGTCTTTCCTGGGTGAGAAGGTCATCATCGAACGCGACGGCGCGCTCGTGGATGCCTGGTTCGACCTGACCTACAGCCCTCTGCGCGATGAGGGCGGCCAGGTCAGCGGCGTGCTGGTCATCGTGATCGAGACGACGGGCCGGGTGTTCGCCGAGCAGAAGGTCGCCGCCGAGGTCCGGCGGCAGCGGCGCATGTTCGAGCAGGCGCCCGGCTTCATGACCATCCTGCGCGGACCTGACCTGATCTTTGAGTTCGTCAACCATGCCTATACGAAGCTGTTCGGCGACCGTGGCTACATCGGTAAGACAGTGCGCGAGATGTTTCCGGACATCGCGGATCAGGTTTTTCCGGCGCTGCTTCAAAACGCCTACGCGACCGGCGAGCGTTTCGTCGCCAGTCATATCCGCATCCTGTTGCGGCATTCGCCTGGTGAGGCAGCCGAAGAGCACTTTCTTGACTTCATCTATGAGCCAATTCTCGACGAAGATGGGCAAGTGACCGGACTCTTCATTGAGGGCTACGACGTCACGGACGCGCATCTTGCTCAGGCCGCGCTCAAGGAGCTGAATGCCGGCCTGGAGCGGCGGGTGGCCGAGCAAACGTTTAAGCTCAGCCGCACCTGGCGGGTCAGCCCGGACCTGCTGTCCGTCGTCAACGCCAATGGCACCTTTGAAAGCACCAACTCCGCCTGGCAAGCCGTGCTTGGCTGGTCTGAGGAGGAACTCGGGAGGACGCCTTTCATCGACTTCGTGCATCCCGAGGACGTCGAGCGCAGCAGCGCCGCCTTCGAAGAGGTCAAGCGGGGAAACCCGGTGCTGCGCTTCGAGAACCGTTACCGTCACAAGGATGGCGGGTATCGCTGGCTGTCCTGGGTGGTCGTTCCGGAAGCCGGAGAGATCCATTGCAGCGCCCGCGACGTCACGATCGAGAGGGAGCAAAGAGAGTCCCTCCGGCAGGCGGAGGAAGCGTTGCGCCAGTCCCAGAAGATGGAGGCGGTGGGGCAGCTCACGGGCGGCCTGGCGCACGATTTCAACAATCTGCTCGCCGGCATCTCCGGCAGCCTGGAACTGCTGCGGAGGCGGATCGCGCAGGGACGGATCGAGGAGGTGGACCGTTATGTGAATGCCGCCCAGGGCGCGGCGCAACGGGCAGCGGCGCTCACGCACCGGCTGCTTGCCTTCTCACGGCGGCAGACCCTTGATCCCAGGCCCACTGACCTGAACCGGCTGGTGCTTGGCATGGAGGAACTCATCCGGCGCACCGTGGGGCCTGAAACCAGCATGGAGACCATGATGGCGGAGGGCAGCCCATGGATCACGCTGGTGGATCAGGGACAGCTCGAAAACGCGCTGCTCAACCTCTGCATCAATGCCCGCGACGCCATGCCAGACGGAGGCAAAATCACGATCGAGACCGGCAATCGCTGGCTTGACGAACACGCGGCGCGCGAGCGGGACCTGTCGCCGGGGCAATACGTCTTGCTCCGCGTGTCCGATACCGGCACCGGGATGTCACAAGCCGTGATGGCAAAGGCGTTTGACCCCTTCTTCACGACCAAGCCCATCGGCCAGGGCACGGGCCTGGGCCTGTCGATGATCCATGGCTTTGTCCGGCAATCTGGCGGGCAGGTGCGCCTCCATTCCGAGTTGGGACAGGGCTCCACGGTATGTTTGTACCTGCCCCGGCATCTCGGGGCGGAGGACAGCGCCGGATCGTCCCCTCCGTCAGCGGAAGAACCCAGGGCACGGGAGAAAGAAACCGTGCTGGTGGTGGACGACGAACCCACGGTGCGGATGCTGGTCATCGAAGTGCTGGAAGACCTTGGCTGCACCACACTGGAGGCCGCGGACGGCGCTGGCGCGCTCAAGGTGCTGCGGTCGGCCGCGCGCATCGACCTGCTGGTGACGGATGTGGGCCTGCCGGGCGGCATGAACGGCCGGCAGGTGGCCGATGCGGCGCGGGTCACACGGCCCGGACTGAAGGTGCTGTTCATCACGGGCTATGCCGAAAACGCGGTGCTTGGGCAGGGCCAGCTCGATCCCGGCATGCATGTGTTGAGCAAGCCCTTCGCCCTTGAAGCGTTGGCGAGCCGCGTCAGGGAACTCATCGCCGGGCCGTAGGGCGGGACTGTTTTCTTCGCCGCGGAAACCCTTGAAAGGAAAATGTCATGGATCAGCCGGTGGATACCGTCCCTGGTGCGGCTGGCGCCGACGAGTTGAAACTGCTGGACAGATACTGGCGCGCCGCGAATTATCTGTCGGTTGGTCAGATTTATTTGCTCGACAACCCCCTTTTACGCCAGCCCTTGCGCGCTGAGCATGTCAAGCCCCGCCTCCTGGGCCATTGGGGAACGACACCAGGGCTCAATTTCATCTACGCGCATCTGAACAGGATCATCCGCGCGCGCGATCTTGACATGCTCTATATCTGCGGACCTGGGCATGGAGGCCCGGGAATGGTGGCCAACACATGGCTGGAGGGAAGCTACAGCGAGATTTATCCCACCATCAGCCAGGACGCGGAGGGCATGCGCAAGCTGTTCCGT
>JAYVCG010000296.1:0-4048 GCA_043750075.1 Acetobacteraceae bacterium
CGGGCCGGGGACCAGATAGACCGGCACCTCGTAATACCGCACC
This sequence comes from Acetobacteraceae bacterium, assembly GCA_043750075.1. Classification (GTDB taxonomy): domain Bacteria; phylum Pseudomonadota; class Alphaproteobacteria; order Acetobacterales; family Acetobacteraceae; genus Rhodopila. The sequence continues at coordinate 44 of JAYVCG010000296.1, forward strand.
GCGGCTTCCCAGAGGGCAAGGGCCAGGAGGCCAAACAGCGCCGGGGCGAGGCGGTAGAGGCGTTCGGTCATGGCGGGTGGTCCGGGGTGGGTGGCGAGGGACGGTATCAGCACCTCCCCTCGCGACAAAGGACCATGGCGCGTGCCTTCTCATGAGCCCGCGCCGGAAGCCACGCCACAAGCCACCACGGGGCGGGGGCCGGACGCTCCCGCCCCGCTCCCGTCAGCCGGTGTGCAGTGGCACGAAGGTGGCGTGGAGCGCCCCGCCGGTGAGCGTGAAACCGCCCGGAGCGGGGCCGATGTCGCGGGCACTGTGCCGCACCGAGATGTCCAGTTCACCCACCCTTTGGCCATTGACCAGCACTGACACGTCCACCTCGCCGCTGATCCCGCCGTTCATGCCGGACGCGAGATGTCCCTGGAGCAGGTCGCCCCGCGCGATCAGAGTCTTGTGAAGCGGGTCAGAATGCGACCCGGGCCCGCTCACCGTCGGCGTGCCGTCGGCCGCGTGCCCGAACGTGGCCTGCCCCTTGTAGCTCCAGAGTTCATAATGCAGTCCCGTGTAGTCAGCCGTGGTCGGCCTCCCGCTGGTGGGGTCGAAGTGCTGCACGCCGTCGGCCTCGTAGCTGATGAACATGCGGTCCAGTCCGCCGCCCGGCAGGTTCCGCGTGTTTCCCGCGATGGTCACCGCGTTCACGGGCATGTAGCCGACGTCATGGAACGACAGACCGCCAACGGCTGGCGGACCGAAGGTGATGAGCGCCTCGTCGCTCATGTCCATCTGAACGGGCACATCCATCTCGAATGGCGTTGAATCCTTGACAGTACCAGACTGATTGGGGGTCTTGGGCACGGGAACTCCTTTTGTGCTCCGGGATGGGTTTTCCTTCCCGGACCAAGTTCAACATCACGAAGCCTGGAGCTGTCAACACAAAGTAAGAGGGAAATTGACGGCTCATGAAATTATTATTCGCCGTTTCCATTACCAGGAAATTTTCCCGGCCAGCGGCATTCGGGATAATGGATTGAAAGGGCTTTTCAATGACCAGGTCATATGTCACCGTGCTCCGTTCATGCGAAAACCTGAAAAACCGGGATATGCCGGCACGCGCATGGCCCGGCGCCCGTTTTTGGATCGCGGCCAAGGAAAACATCACCACAAAAGCACGAAGACACAAAGAATTTCCCGCGCATCCCATGAGGTATCTTTATGTCTTCGTGCCTTTGTGGTGATATTCCTGTCTGTCCGCCCGCACGGCGCGGACAGGTGCGCGAGGGTCATCCGGCTTCTCCGTTTTCCGGATTTTCGCGTGAACAGGATGTGTCTTTTCTGGTATGACATGATGGGACACTGGCGACATGACAGCTTACTTCATGGTTCAGAGCACGATCAATGACGAGCAACGATATCAGAAATACCGAGACACGGTCATTCCTCTCATCGAGAAATTTGGCGGAAGATTCGTGGTGAAGGGCGGGAAAGCCGAAGCTCTTGAGGGACACCATGACGGGCGGAGAATGGTTATGTTTGAATTTCCATCAATGGAAGCCATCCATGCCTTTTGGAATTCGCCAGAGTATGTTCCGGTCAAGGAAATCAGACGCGGTGCCGCGACCTTGGACATATGGGCTGTTCCGGGAACTGATTGAATCCGGCACATTCGCGAGCCGCCTTTCAGGTGGCTCATGCGTCCAATATCTTATCCTTTGCGAGACGCGCGCCTTCCGCTTGGCGCGGGCACGGACACGCCCGTGCCGTCAGGAAACCTACCGTTTTCCGGACGGATTTACCCTGCAAAGCCGCCATGATCCGCGATTGCCGCCGCGTCGCGTGCGCCGTGCAATACGCGGATGATAACAATCGCATCGGCAAGCGGACGGTAATAGATCGCATAAGGGTTGTGGAAAGTGACACGCAATCCGGCGGCGAATTCCTCACGCGCGGGGGCTGCCAGAGGAAAATAGCGGACAGGCTCAAAGGCCGCTTCAATCGCGGCGACAAAGCGCAACGCGATTGCCTCAGATGCGTTGCTTGCGATAGTGAACCAGATTTCGGCGAGGTCTTGCTCGGCGGTCTCGGTAAGGCGAAGGGCTAACGGGCGGCTAATAGTTTCCTCCCTCGCGCGATGATACGCGTGGCGTCGAAGTCCTTCACCCGGCCTTCGGCGAGGTCGGTCAATCCCTTGTCGATGTCGGCCTTGAGTGCCTCCATCTCTTTCAGTTGCACGGCGCGTTTCATTTTCCAGTCGCGCAACGCTTCGCGCACAACCTCGCTGCTCGATGCGTAATCCCCGCCCTCAACCGCGCCTTTGATCACTGCCGCCATATCGGATGGCAGGGTGATGGTTAGCCTCTCGATCTCCGCCATAAGCTGTGCCTCCTGTCAATATACCATCATACTATATCATACTTATGATGATCTTTCAAGCTGGCTCTGGGCAGGGGATCATCGGCGGCAATGCGCCTGATTTATGCAGCGGGAAAGCTGTTTGTTTTCAACGCTCCGGTTTTTCTGCGTAATTCTTGAGAAGTGCAAACCGTGCCAGTGTGATGAAGAGAGATGTGGCCTAGCGCACAATCCACGACACGTCGCGGGTGCCCGTCGCGCTGGAGGGCGACCTGAACAGGGCTGGTTGCGCCTTCTCCATTCACCGCCGCCTTACGGGTCTGTCGAAGCAATCTCGGTCGCAACGTGCTCCGCGTCCTCGCCGACGCCATACAGGATGCCCGACTTGCGGCTGTGAAGCAGGTTCATGCCCAGGAAATACAGGCCGGAGAACTTTGTAACGCCGCGCTGCTGGATTGGATAACCCCAGGAATCCAGCACCGGTAGGTGGACCCAACTGTAGTCAAAGCCATAACCGTTCGCCCAAATCACGCTCGTGATACCAGCAGCCTGGAGATCAAGGGTCGTGGGGGCATTCTCGCCGGCATCGGAGCGAACTTCATCGATCGGGTCGGGTTGCGGGGATGGGACATCCATGCCGGTCTCACGAACGAACGCATCGACATTGTTCTTGAAATCATCCGATCCCTTGTCGGCAAAGGCCAGATTTTCGCACAGATCCGGCGCCAGCACGATGGTGTTTCCGCGCACATCAAGTAGATGGCCCAACAGGACCACCCCGTTCCGCGCGAATTGGTGAAGATTGAGCGTGTAGCCGCCGTTTTTTCCGGTTAAATGGGGGTTGGCCGCGAACCTCGCGCCGGGGTCGGGCAGTTGATCAACGGTCTGGTTCATTCCCCCGAGGGTGACAGCCCAGAAGGTGCCATCCTTGCCCCGGTATCGGCGCGGGCGGCGTGAAGAGCGACCGACGCACAGATAAACCTGACGCCCGCTTTCACACAACTCCTCGGTGATCTGGCAACCTGTATCGGCGCTCCCGACCACCAGCACCGCGCCGGGTGGCAAGCCATCAGGGTTACAATAGCTACTTGAGTGCATCTGCGAAATATTTGGAGGAAACGCTTCGGCGAGCTTCGTGGGCCTGGGAAACTGAAATGAGCCCGTCGTCACGACGACATTCGCCGCGGCATAGGTATCGCCATTTGCTGTTGAGACGAGATAGCCGCTACCTCCCGGCGCGGGATCGACGGCCGTGACCGTTACCCCAAAGCGCACGGGTGCCCCGAAGCTGGACGCGTATTGCTCAAGATGGCTCACGATTTCTGCGCGCTCCATGAACCCATCGGGATTGTCGCCGCGGTAGGGGAACCCCGGCAATCGGACCGCCCAGTTGGGTATCACCAGGGTGAAGGAATCCCAACGTCCGTGTCGCCAGGCGCTGCCGACCTGGCTGTCCTTCTCCAGCACCACATGGGTCCGGCCCTGTTGGGTCAAATAATAGCTGATTGCCAGTCCCGCCTGGCCAGCGCCAATAACAACGACCTCGACCCGCTCGAACATGCCTTCGTCTCCCTTATTTTATCCCAAAGCCTGACGTTTTTCCTGGCGGGCCCGACACGCTTGTTCCTGCCCAAAGCTGTCGTGAGAATGTCTTTCTGC